>JAGWFU010000019.1 GCA_028867845.1 Microcaldota archaeon
ACGGCGACCTTCTCAAGCGCCGCAAGTCAGAGCGGACGTTTTCCGACAAGCCTATACCACTTAAACTAATCGCAAATGTGTTGGGTTCGTGTAAGATTACCGATAATGATCCAGAAAGAAGGACATACCCGTCTGCAGGTGCACGGTTCCCGATAGAAATATACATTGTAGCGTTCAGGGTAAAGGGGTTAGAACCAGGGATATACCACTTCAACTCCCGTAAGTTTTCCTTGGAGACCATACTACTCTCTGATCTAAAAAAATTCGAAACGGAATTCGTCTCTCCGTTCCTGAAAAATCCTGCTGGAGCCGTAGTACTGACCAGTGTCATGTCCAGGTCGGAAGTCAAGTATGGCCTGAAGGCATACCCTTACTCTTTGATAGAGGCTGGGCATATGGGACAGAACATTCTCCTCTCATGCATAAAAAACAAAGTAGGAAGTTGTCCGGTCGGTGGATTTGTTAACGACAGGATAATAGAGCTTTTTGACCTAACGGAGGATGAAGTACCGCTATATGTAATAGGCTTTGGATTCAAGGCATAATAAACAAAGGAGAGCGGGATGCTGAAAACAAGCGCACTTATGACACTTGGACTGCTTTTGCTGGTCATACCATACTCTTTCGGCACAACTGTCACTCTGACAGGCTCGTGCCCCCTGGCCGTTGTGAACTCCACCAACAACCACATAATGTTCAACCTCTCAAACACCGGAGACGGGGTCGCGGGCGGGGTCACCGTCTTCCCGATAATAAAGGGCGCGCTCACCTACAACTCCAGCGCATACATCAGCGAGCTGCTTCCAGACCAGTCCAATACCGTGCTTATATGGGTGAGCAACCTCACCGCACCGGGAGAGTATGTCGACTACTTCGTCACAAGATACTCACAGGGCGAGCAGAGCTTCATAACCGTATTCCCGTGCGTCACTGCAATGCAGCAGAGGTCGCAGAGCATGGTGCAGGTCGCAAACCTCAACGTAACAAAGGGCAAGGTGCTTGCTACTCTTTACAACGCTGCTGATTATCCCGTTAATGCCTCAGCATCGCTGGAGGTGCCGCCCTCATTCAATGTGGACAGGCCGGTTAGCAACATCACAATCTCCCCACAATCCACGTTAGAGGTCTCCTTCAACATAACCGCTCCACAGGCCACAAATGCCACTTTCCCGATATCATTTGCAGCATCATATCTGCATAACGAGACGCACTACGCAGTGCTCTCCGTCACGGATTTCAGTACAGCGCCGCCTCAATCCACTTCCTCGGTAAGGCTCAGCCCTCCGGAGATTATATTCCTTGTGCTGATAGTAGGTGTAATCTGCCTGATTACTATCTCTATCTCCAAGAAGAGAAGAAGACATATGAAGGCGCCCGCGAGTAAAACAAGTGAGATTTGATGGCAGCTAAGAATCCGCACATAAGCATAGTCGTCCCCACTCTCAACGAGCAGAGGAACATAAGGCCGCTGATGAAGGGCATAGCTGGGGGCATGAACGGGTATAAATACGACGTCATAGTGGTGGATGGTCACTCTAGCGACGATACGGTTAAGGAGGCTAGGTCGATGGGGGCCAGGATACTCTACGATGCAGAGGGCAAGGGGTCTGCTCTGATGAAGGGCATGGCTGCAGCTAAGGGAGACATAGTCATCTCCATGGACGCGGACCTGTCCAACAGGCCCAACGAGCTCAAGCTGCTCATAGCGGGGATAGAGGCGGGCTACGACATATGCATGGGCTCAAGGTTCCTGACTGGCGGAGGCTCTGACGACATGCCGCTGGTGAGGAAGTTCGGCAACAAGGTCTTCGTCTGGATGGTCAACGCCATATACGGTACAAGCTACACCGACATGTGCTACGGGTACAGGAGCTTTGCGAGGGGCGTTGCTGGCAGGCTCGACCTGACCGAGAAGCGCTTCAGCATCGAGACAGAGATCAGCATAAAGGCGAAGAAGAAGGGGATGCGGGTTCTCGAGGTCCCGAGCTTCGAGAAGCCGAGGGCGGGAGGTGACGCGAAGCTCCACAGCCTGAGGGACGGCTACTCGATACTCAAGACGATACTGAAGAACGTTTGACTATTTCTTTGGCGTCAGGTAATAGAACCCGTAGCTCTTGCCCAAGGGCTCGTAGGTCGCGTTTGCTATCGGGCTCATCGTGAAGCTGTCGTTTAGCCCTGTGCATAGGTTGTTCGGCGTGTAGCACCAGTAGCCTATGTCCGCGACCAGGCAGCTGTACTGGCTCTCGTATTGCTGCAGCTTGCTGTTGTCGTAGACGTAGCTCATCTGCGCCGCTGTCCTGTTGTTTATGTTGAACAGCGTCGGGTCGTAGCTGAAGACCAGGCAGCTCGCGTTTATCATGTGGGAGTCGTTGTAGACGAAGCCCTCGTAGAATCTGGCGTCTGGCGCCTGGGGTATGTCTCCGGGCTTCACGGCCAGCTGGTGCAGGTTCGTGTAAAAGGCGTAACCGATCAGCGCGAGGACTGCCAATGCGGCCACTATCTGCAGCGGGGCTCTGATCGACTTGTTGCTCAGCTTGAGCGGAAGCCCCACCACACAGGCCGCGCCGAATCCTGCGAGCAGGCTTACCTGCGCTATCACGCTGAGCATGAACCTCCAGTCGACTCCGTAGTGCACAGACCCCGCGTAGAAGGCAGTGTAGAGGACGAAGAACGCGGCAAACCACAAAGCCACTGCGGCGAGCTCCCTCCTCCTCTCTGACATGAGCATGACTGCAGAGCCAAAGATCGCCATGACTGTGATTATTACCGACTGCATTACGTATGAACTCCTGTAAGCGTTGATCCAGAACTCCAGGTTGGCGCATATGTTGTACTGGAAGTTGAGCAGGCTTATGCTCGACGACGCCACATACACCGTCTGCGTGCAGGTGTCCTGTATGTTGGTTCCTTGGAAGCCGTAGTTGCCCCCGGTCAGCTCCATGTAAGAGAACATTATGGAGGGGGCAAGCGCGATCAGGAACACAAGCAGTATCACGAGCGGCTTGGTCTCGAGCGCATTCTTCTTTATCAACTTAAGGTTTTCCTTAATCATACCTCTTATGTTGCTTCCGTCAAGTATGATGTAGAGGAGCAGGAGAACAGGGATGTAGAGGACGGCAAGCACCTTCATGTAAAGCAGCAGTGAGAGGGAGAGCAGCATCGCCGCGAATGTCCACAACGTCTTCTTCCTAGTGAATACCACAAGGAATATTATCGCAAGAATGGAGTACGCAAGCATGGCTATGTCCGAGTTTGTCGGCATGGCCCAAGCAAGCAGCACGGGAGACAGCGCGAGTATCAGCGCCGAGAACGCGGCGGCTATCCTGCTCCTGAACAACAGCTGTGCAAGTATGAAGGTGAGGAACACAGAGAGCGCGGAGAGGAATACCCCTGTCCCGTAGGCAGTGGAGGGGTGCACCCCGAATGCGGCGAACGCAAGCGCGAAGTTGAAAGATAGTCCTATGGGCTCGTGGAATATCTCGCCGATGTAGCACGCCGTTGCTGTGCCGTAGTCGCACATCCACGCCTGGCCCGTGTGCAGCAGGCTCTGCCCCATCGCCTGGTATATCGCGTCGTCGAAGAAGAGCAGCTGCGTCGGCTTCACCACAGACAGCTCAACCGCCAAGAATACGGCCACGACTATCAATGCAAGGACCAAGGCCCACCTGTTGAGCCCGCTGCCCCTCAGCACTCCCGATATCTCCCTCCTGCCCAGCACCACGGCCAGCAGAACCCCTATGAGCGATATCGAGATTCCTAGTGTGTAGCTGTATTCTGATAACGAGCCGGAAAGCACTCAGACACCTGCCCTGTTGGTTACAAACAGGCCGTTTATGAACATATACTTTGTCTTCGTGACCTTCATCATGTAGAGTGCGTCCTCCGGCGCCATGACTATCGGGAGCCCGTGTATGTTGAAGCTGGTGTTCAGCACCATGCCGTACCCCGTCCTCTTCTTCATGCTCCTCAGCAGCTCTGCGTAGAGAGGATTCTCGTTGCCCACCATCTGCGGCCTTGCCGACCCATCCACGTGCACAACAGACCTGGACGCATTGCGTACCTCATCCCTCACCAGATAGGCCGATGTCATGAACTTGTCGTTGCCCTTGCCATCGTAATCGAGTATCCTGCCTATGTCCTCCTGGAGTATCGATGGTGCGAACGGCTGGTACCACTCCCTCCTCTTCACGTACATGTTGAGCTTCTCCTTCACGTACTCCGATGAGGGCGATGCGAGTATGCTCCTGTTTCCCAAAGCCCTCGGCCCGTACTCCATCCTCCCCTGGAACCAGAGCACGTAATTGTCCTCGGCTATCAGCTCCGCAGCGTGTGAGGCCTGCTGGTGCTCGTTCTGGCTCTCTATGACAAGCGCCCTGTCCTTGCTGAGCACCTCCTCAGTCTGCTCGCTACTGTACTCGTTGCCCAGATAGGGCGTGAATGGGTAATGCGTAATGCCATTTAGCATGTAATTCACCTGCATCGCCGCGCCTAGGGCAAGCCCACCGTCACCCATGTGCGGGAATACGCTCCAGTGCTTCAGCTGCTCCAAACCTCTGACTCTCATGTTCGCCTTGACGTTCGCGAATATGCCGCCTGCGAAGGAGACATCGCCTATCCCGTACCGGTCCATCGCGTTGCTCGCGAACTTTATCAGCACGTTCTCCAGCACCTGCTGCGCCATGTAGGCGAACTGCTCCCTAGGCATCTGCCACGCAATCCTTTGCAGCATCTCGAACTGCCTTGTGGGGCTGTACTTTGCGTTTATCGTTGTACCGACAACGCTGAAGAAGTTGGCGAGCTTGTTCTCCTCGTACGGGAAGGGGTAAGAGTAGTCGGCCATAGCCATAACCTTGCCCTCGTCCTCAAGCTCGCGCATTCCCACTATGTTTGTGACCTGCTCGTAGAATATTCCGACCGAGTCGCGTGCCTTTATCGCAAGCTGCCTCTCCAGCTTCTTGTCCTCTAGCAAGCTTATGCTTCCTGAGAGTCCGTCGCCCACTCCGTCAAGCGTTATCACCAACTGCTTGTCGAAAGGGGCTGTGAACGCCGCAGTTGCTGCGTGCGCAGTGTGGTGATCCACCACGTGCAGCTTGAAGTCCTCGAAGCCCATGCTTCTCAGCTGGCCAGATACGACTCCCTTGCTCACGAAGTTGTTCGAAGGGAGGACTCCTATGCTTGTCATCCTGTACTTCAGGTTGTGCCTCGCGTTCTCGAACATGGGCTTCATGCCCTTCCTCCTCCTCATCGAGTAGTAGCTCTCCTTCATCTGCGGGAATATCCTTTCAAGCGTCTTGGTCAGCTCCGTTGTAGTGAACGCGATGTGCTCCACGTCCTTGGGCGATATCTTCTCGTACGCTAGCGCCGCCCTGACCGCGTTGTATGGGAACTTCAGCTCCAGCTTCCTCTTCGTGAAGCGCTCCTCGTTCGCTGCATAAACTATCCTGTCGCCGTCTATCAGCGCGGCTCCGGAGTCGTGCCCGTCCCAGATTCCAAGAACATACAATTGATCACTAACCTAATTCGAGCTCTCCACCCTTGTCTCGATCTCCGTCTTTATCTTCGCGATGAAGTCCTCCACCTTCACCCCGAACTTCTGTGCTCCGCTCCTTGTCCTCACCGCTACCGTGTTGCTCTCCATCTCCTTCTTTCCCACTACAAGCATGTAGGGTACCTTCATGACCTGCGCCTCCCTTATCTTGTACTCAAGCGTCTTGTCCGAGTTGTCGAGCTCGGCCCTTACGCCGCTAGACTTCATCTCCTTGTAAACCTTCTCCGCGAACTCGTTTGCGGTATCGGATATTGAGATCACCCTTGCCTGGACAGGGGCTATCCACGTCGGGAACTTTCCCTGGTAGTGCTCAATCATCACGCCTATGAACCTCTCGAGCGAGCCGTATATCGCCCTGTGTATTATCACCGGCATGTGGCCCTTGCCGTCCTCGCCCGTGTACTCTAGCCCGAACCTGCTGGGCTGCTGGTAGTCGAGCTGGATTGTGGCGCACTGCCACTCCCTCCCCATGCTGTCCTTTATGTCGATGTCTATCTTGGGCCCGTAGAACGCCCCCTCCTTCTCCTTTGTCTCGTACGCCACCTTGTTCGCGTCGAGCGCCCTCTTCAGCTTCTCTGTCGCCCTCTCCCACAGCTCTGCGCTGCCCATGTGGTCGTCAGGCATGGTCGAGAGTTTTGCCCTGTACTTGAGGCCGAACTTTTTGTAGAACGTGTCGACCAGGCTTATCACCTTTGTCATCTCCTCCTCTATCTGGTCCTCCCTGGCGAAGATATGTGCGTCGTCCTGAGCGAACTCCCTCACCCTGAACAGCCCTGTCAGCGATCCGCTTATCTCGTTCCTGTACAGCTTGTCGAAGTCAGCGAGCCTCACAGGCAGGTCCCTGTAGCTCCACTTCCTCGCCTTGTAAATCAGGATTGCGGAGGGGCATCCCATCGCCTTCAGGCCCAGCTGCTCCGATTCCGCGTTGAACGTGAACATGTCCTTCCTGTAGTGCTCGAGGTGGCCGCTGACGTCCCACAGCGCCAGGTTCGCGATAGCCGGGGCGCTTATCTCCTCGTATCCGTACTCATCCTGCCTCTCCCTTATGAACCTCAGCAGCTCCCTGTAGATGGTCAGCCCCTTTCCGTGCCAGTACACCATTCCGGGTGATACTTCCTGGAAGCTGAAGAGGTTGAGCCTCTCGCCTATAATCCTGTGGTCTGTTTCAGGCAGCCCGGCGAAGTCGCTCTTTGTCACTATGGACCTGTCTAGCGGCTTAGCGCTTTGTGGAGTTGCCGCTTGTGGCTTGGCCTGCGCCGCTGATATCCCGTACCTCTTCGACCTCTCGGCCATCGGGTGCCCCTTTATCTTCAGCGTGAGCGCCTTGTTCCATCCGAACGGCGCCTTCTTCGTCTCGTATCCCTCCGAGAACTTTGCGGACATGTAATCCACAAGGGCCATCGCCTCCTTCGGCGGCGCGAGCTCAGTGCTGAGGTGCGCGAACGGGTATATTACTACTTTCGTCCTCTTTAGCTGAGCCAGGAAGCTCCTCGCGTCCGCAATCGCCTTGTCAGCTACCGCCTGGTCGTCCCCCTTCTCGACGCTAACCATCAGGACAAGCGCGTCGTCGACCGAGGCCTTCCTCTCGTCCGTCTGCTCGTAGACGCTAGACTCGGGCTTCATCATCTCATAGGTGATGTTGTCTACGTCAAGCTCGAGTATCCTCATAAGACCGGATTAACTTCCCTATTAAGCTATATATGAATTTCGTTGCGGATAAAGTATATATATTATGAAAACCGAGATTAACCTACTAGGCATTGAGAGAATACGAGCTTATGCACAGATACATCGCTGCAGCACTGTTGATGTCGCTTTTTGGCCTTACCTTCGGCGTTGGGATAGCGCACGCGCAGCTATTCCCGACCACTAAGGCCTCAGCCCTCAACATCTCCGTGTCTACCCCGTTCCAGACCGTCCCTGTTGGCAGTGTATGCACCGCAGGTGCATGCAGCACTCCATCACAGGCGGACATAGAGGCCTGCGCCTATGGCGGAAAGCCTCCTTACTTCATGGTTGTCTACAGCAACAACCAGCAGGTCGCTAGCGCAGGAGTGCCTGGATGCTACTACTACACGTTCACACCACAGAGCCCTGGCATGTACGCGATAAAGTTCAAGGCAACCGACAGCTCACCCACCCCAAACATCGCGACCGCCTCGGCAACTATATCCGCCACGCAGCAGACCGGCGGCGGGCCGCTCGCCGCATCGCTCTCCCTTGAGAAGGCTGACGTCAACGTAAGCCATCCGGTCCAGATAGGCATCAACATCCAGGGCGGCGTTGCCCCCTACTCGATTAAGACCTATGCGAACGGTCAGCTGATAAGTTCCGCGAACTCCTATTCGCCTTATACATACTCATTCGTTCCGTCGGCTACCGGCGAGTACGTGCTCGACTTCCGCATCTCTGACCTATCCGGCCACACGGCTAACGAGAGCGCCGTGCTCTACGCACTGCCTGGCGGCCTTGCGGCTGCCCTATCCTCAAACACGTTATCCATATCGATGAATCAAGCTTACGACACAGTGGAGCCAGGCACTCCCGTCACCATAACCGCAACCGCATCCGGCGGCAACTCATCCCGCTATGACATGATACTCACGGACGGCTACGGCGACCAGCTCGCTACCTCACAGACTGGAAGCATCAGCTACACCTACACGCCCTATCAGGCTGGAACCTACTACCCTATAACAGCGGTGGTCTACGGCACCGGCCACCAGGTCGCGCAGCAGACGGCTTACATAAAGACAACGCCCATAGTGTCGACAAACGGACAGCTCAATGAGTCGGTGACTCCATTGGGCATATCTGCGGACGTGGGACAGGAGGCGCATTTCAACGTGACCCCCAGCGGCGGACTGGCACCCTACTATCTCGTCATAAGGGACCAGTACGGCAACCTGGTCAAGACCGCTCAGCTAAACTCCACAAAGCCGTACGAGTTCAGCACAGTGGGCGGCACCCCAGGTTCGTTCTCTTTCAACTTCGTGATAACCGACTCGCTGGGCTCTGCGATCTCTAAGACGGCCACACTGGTGGCAACCGGTGCCGCCGTAAGCTCTGCGCAACACAACTACGGGACCATAAACGCAACGCCCGGCCAATCGGTCTCAGTCACAGTCTCACCACACACATACTCCTGCCCATGCTCCGTTCTTGTCTACAACAACGGACAGTACCAGCAGGTGGCTGAGATTGCAGCAGGTTCATCATACACGTATTCATTCGTGCCTCCAGTGCCAGGCACATACTCAATAAGCTTCCTTGTGCAGTACATGGGAGCGAATTCAAGAGGATACTCTGAGTCGCTGCTTTACGACGTATTCGCCTCAACCTCCGCTATAGAGGGCAACGCAAACCTGACCCTGTCTGTCAGCCCTCAGTACACAATCGCGGCCGCCCCCGGATCAACAGTGCAGATAACCGCCACAGCAACCGGCGGCAACCCTGCTCTCTACAACATAGTGGTCTACGATGGTAAAGGGGATGTCCTGGCCTCATCAACCGCCAATTGGCTTAGCTACTCCTACACCGTGCCCTCCCCCGCAGGCAGCTACTACCCCTTGACAATAGAGGCATACGACGCCTCTCACCGCACAGTCTCACACATCGTGTACATATACGCCTCATAGGCCTCCTGCCGGGCTATATGTAGTTCGGTTACCTGCTAAAAAGTGTAAAGTAAACCTGTAAACTCCCCACTTTACAGTATCTTATTCTTTTTCAGAGAACCCCAACATATTGGGGTTCCCTAGACCAGTTCCCCAGAGTAGAGACACCTATGAGACTACCATCTGAGGTACGACGTTTCGTCGTGAAAAGAT
>JAGWFU010000115.1 GCA_028867845.1 Microcaldota archaeon
GAGGCAGAGCTGAAGGACATTGTGCAGCTGGTAGGCGCTGACGCGCTGCCGGAGACGGAGAGGCTCACATTGGAGATAGGGAGGATGGTGAGGGAGGATTTCCTGAGGCAGAACGCATTCGACGAGATAGACGCATCGACCAGCTTGAAGAAGCAGGAGATGATGCTGGACGTGATACTTCACTTCAGGGACATGGCGGCAAGAGCCCTAGAGGCACAGGTGACGATAGACAAGATAGTCGCGGTCAAGACAAGGGCAAGGATAGCTAGGATGAAGGAGCAAAGGGAGGAGAACGCCAAGAAGGAGATCGAGTCCATAAGGAGCGAGACCGACAAGGAGTTCGCGGAGCTGATGAAGGGTTGAGATGATCGCATGAACATGAAGTTCGAAAAAGAGTACAAGACGATAAAGAGCGTTGCGGGACCGCTGCTGGTAGTGGAGAAGGTGAGGGACGCGGCCTACAACGAGGTCGTAAGGATAAACATGCCCAACGGCGAGTCCAAGATAGGGCAGGTCTTGGAGAGCACGGACAAGTACGCTGTGGTCCAGATATTCGGGCAGACAAGCGGAATAAACGTGAGCGAGACCTCGGTCAGCTTCCTGGGAGACACGTTCAGGGTGGGAGTCTCGGACGAGATGCTGGGAAGGGTGTTCGACGGACAGGGAAGGCCGATAGATATCAAGGCGGGAATAACGGCAAAGGAGAAGAGGGACATCAACGGAGAGCCGCTCAACCCTGTGTCGAGGGCCATGCCGAAGGACTTCATAGAGACAGGCATATCCACAATAGACGGGCTAATCACGCTGGTAAGGGGACAGAAGCTGCCGATATTCTCAGGTTCTGGTCTCACCCACAACGAGCTGGCAGCTCAGGTGACGAGGCAGGCCAAGGTGAAGAACAGCACTGAGGACTTCGCGGTGGTCTTCGCAGGAATAGGGATAACACACGACGACGCGGAGTTCTTCATAAGGGACTTCGAGAAGACCGGAGCCTTGAAGAGGACGGTCGCGTTCATCAACATGGCTGACGACCCGAGCATAGAGAGGATTCTGACGCCTAGGCTGGCGCTCACAACTGCAGAGTATCTCGCGTACGAGAGGGACATGCACGTCCTGGTAATCATGACTGACATGACCAACTACTGCGAAGCCTTGAGGGAGCTCGCAAGCGCAAGGGAGGAGGTTCCGGGAAGGAGGGGATACCCTGGTTACATGTACACAGACCTCGCAAGCCTCTACGAGAGGGCAGGAATAGTAGTTGGGAAGAAGGGAAGCATAACGCAGCTCGACATACTAACTATGCCGAGCGACGACGTGACCCACCCTATACCCGACCTGACTGGTTACATAACTGAGGGACAGATATACTTGAACAGGGAGCTGGCAAACAAGGCCATCTACCCGGCTATAGACCCGCTGGGTTCGCTCTCTAGGCTTATGAACAACGGAATAGGCAACGGCAAGACAAGGGAGGACCACAGGGGAGTCGCGGACCAGCTCTACGGATTCTACGCGAAGGCGAAGGAGGCGAAGAGCCTCAGCTCGATAGTGGGGATAGAGGCGCTGAGCGACATAGAGAAGAAGTACCTAAGGTTCGGCGACAACTTCGAGAAGAGGTTCGTGCAGCAGGGAAGGTACGAGGACAGGAGCATAGAGAGAACACTCGAGATAGGGTGGGAGCTCCTATCGGAGTTCGACCAGAACGATCTCACGAGGGTTAAGACCGATTACATAGCGAAGTACTACGGAAAGGCAAAGAAGTGATTATACGGCAGTCAGCCCAACAAGG
>JAGWFU010000116.1 GCA_028867845.1 Microcaldota archaeon
CCCTTGGCTCCCATGAATGCGTCAGTTATGGAGTGCCTGACTATTATTATCAGGAGCACGAAGAGCGGGACTATGTGGACGAAGAGGAAGAGGACCCATAAGGCGTACTCTGTTATCCTGTCGCCGGCTATGTCTATCCTCGGGCCGAACGGGAAGCTCTTCTCTATCCCCTGCTTGAGCTCCTTTATCTTCTTTGAGTTGGACCTGTCGCCCGTTGCGTATCGGATGTACTCCATGAAGCCTATGGTGCCCTTGCTCTGCTGCCTGAGGGCTAGATATCCATCCACTCCGTCCAACGCGAGCGAGATGGCGAAGAGCGCTATGGGTATCGCCGGGTTTACCTTGAGTATCACCAGGTACAGCGCCACGAACAGTATCAGCAGCCTGACTACTGTGGCCTTGTCTGCGCTCCTCATCTTAACACTCTTTATCTCGGTAGTTCAAAGCTAAAAACTTACGCTCGTGTGAGCTTAATCCGCAGCTTTGGGCGTTGCCTTCGCGTTTTGAACGGAACTCTTTATAAATTATTGTTGCGTGATTGCTAGGTAACTAACCGAGTAGTGATAACATGGCTATTTCTCTGCAGAATCCGCACCACCAGAAGATGGTCCTTATTATCGTGATGGTCGGCGGCATGATGGCCGCGATAGACTCCACTATAGTCATACTCGCGCTGCCGAGCATAATACCCAGCCTGCACTCCAACCTCTCGACTGCGATATGGATAATACTCGCCTACATACTGGTGCTCGCGACCTTCACCACCCAATTGGGGAAGCTGGGCGACCTCTATGGGAGGGCCAAGATATTCAACTACGGCATGCTTATATTCGGAATCAGCTCCCTCTTCTGCGGCCTTGCCTTCAATGACATAATGCTTATAGCTGGTAGGATATTCCAGGCCGTGGGTGGGGCGATGATGCAGGCCACATCTAGCGCAATCGTAGCTGACACGTTCCCGAGGGAGAAGCTCGGCGGAACCTATGGCATAATCACAGTCGGATTCACAATAGGCGCCATACTCGGAGTGGTGCTAGGAGGGGCTATAACGACCTTCTTCGGATGGCCGTTCATATTCCTGATAAACGTGCCCATCGGCATAGCGGGCTTCGCAGTAGGGATGAAGTACCTCAGGGACACCAACATACACAAGGGCAAGATAGAGGTAAAGGGAATGGCGGTGCTGGCCGTGCTGCTCTTCCTGCTCTCGTTCGGCGCCATAAGCGTGGCCGCAGTTGGATTCTCCCTGGTCAGCATGGGCATGATAGTCATAGGCGCGGTGATGGTGCCACTGTACCTGCTTATGGAGCATAGGAGCAAGAACCCGACCATCGATCTGAAGCTGTTCAGGAACAAGATGCTCGCCAGCTCGCTGATGGCCACCTTCTTCCAGAGCATAGGCTTCCTCGCCGTGTTCTTTATACTCATAATGTACCTTCAGGGCGTGAGGGGCCTGTCGCCACTTAACTCATCGGTGTTCCTCATACCCGGATTCGCCCTGAGCGCCATCCTTGCCCCATTCACCGGCAGGCTGGCCGACAAGCATGGGGCCAGGGTAATAGCGACCATCGGCATAGCGCTGATGTGCGTCTCCATCTTCATTTACTTCAACCTCGGTGACACGACCCCTCTATACTGGATACTTGTAGGCTCGGCAGTCACCGGAGTGGGCGGCTCGATGTTCTGGCCGGCCAACAACAGCGCAATAATGAAGGCCTCGAAGGAGTACGCATACGGCGTCATATCGGGGGTGATGAGGACGCTC
>JAGWFU010000117.1 GCA_028867845.1 Microcaldota archaeon
AAGGATGCGATAGAGAAGAAGGGGCTCGAGATAGGAAAGGCCATAGTCGACGCGAAGAGGAGCGAGAGGCACACGGTCAAGTACGCAGAGCACCCCTATACGAGAATAATATTCATGGGCGCAGGAATAAACGTCGACATAGTCCCTGCTTACAAGATAACAAATGCAAAGGACATGGGCACTGCCGTTGACAGGACGCAGCTGCACAACCAGTTCGTTAACGACAACATGAAGCAGGCGCAGAGGGATCAGGTCCGCGTGCTCAAGACCTTCTTCAAGTCGCACCACATATACGGCGCGGAGGCAAGGGTCGAGGGATTCTCGGGGTACCTGTGCGAGCTGCTCGTCTACCACTACGGTTCTTTCAACAACGTTATTCTTGGTCTTTCCAATCTGAGGCTGCCTACTGCAATAGACGCACTTACTGGTGAGCGCGCGTCAGGGAACAACAAGGACCTTGACAAGCTCGTGAAGAAATTCTCCAAGAACTTCATAGTCATAGACCCGACAGACAGCAACAGGAACGTAGCTGCAAGCGTATCGGATGAATCCCTGGCAAGGGCTGTGTTGGTAGCGCACAGACTGATAGGAAGCCCTACAAAGGACACCTTCTTCGGAAAGGGTTATTCTGACGCCAATTCCGGAGCCAAAATAGCGAAGATAGCAAAGGAGCTGGGCGTGGTGCCCTACGTCCTCCACTTCAAGTTGCCTGAGATAGCGGAGGACATAACCTGGCAGCAGCTCAAAAAGCTGAGCGGTAGGATGGATGAGGCGCTTACCTCAAGCGGGTTCAGGCACACTTTGGCGTTCAACAACATAAGCGGTAATGATGGCGTGATAGTTACGTTCATGGTTGAGCAGACACTCCACTCTGCAATAGTGAGGGGGCCATCGGTCACTATGACAGGCTCCGTGGAGAGCTTCGTCAGGTCGCACAAAGGCGCATTTGGGATCTCGGTAATGGGCGACAGGGTGTACGCTATAGAGAAGCCGAAGTACGCGACGCCCAAGGAACTGATATCGTATTTCGTCTCAGACAAGAGCATACCGCTCCCCTCAACGCTTGACAGGAGGAAGGCGAAGCTCTATGTTGGGAAGCTGCCGGAGAACATAGCGAAGATCGTGTATCAGGCTTATTCCGAGAAGATGTCGATCTAGAAGCCGTACTTGTTTCCTCTGTCTATCAGATGGACCAATTGGCCCAGCTTGGAGTACTCTCTTGCCTTCGGTCTCCTTGACTTCAGCCCCTTTGCCCTGAGGGCCACGTAGCGTATTGCATCCCTCTTGTCCACGTCTGATTCGACCTGGTACTGCTCGCCCCCGTTCTTGATTGAGCTCTGGCCGCAGTAGTCCACAGCCTCGGATATGAGGTTTTCCCTCATCTTTTCCTTGCCGTATCTCCTCGCCTTGAGCCGCCTCTCCAGCTTGTCGAGGTCGAGCCTCGTGACTACTGTCAGGTTAGGCTTGATGCGCAGGTCTGGGATGAGGTGGCCGACTACTACCCGTATCCCTTTTGTCCCGCTTATGTTTTTGGACAGCATCGAGTTGAGAGCAGCCATCCTCACTATCTTGGCTCCGCTCTTGTCGGTCCCTGAGTACAGCTTGTGCTTGTGCACAATGTCGTTCACCTCTATCAGGGAGCAATTGATGCCATCAGATTTCAGCCTAGCGACTAGCCTCTTTGCGAATGTGCTCTTGCCTGTGCCCGGGGTACCAGTCACGGCCACGATAAGCCTGGGTATCTTACAACCCCCTTACGAAG
>JAGWFU010000118.1 GCA_028867845.1 Microcaldota archaeon
GGAAGAAGCCTGCGAACGAGCTCTCGAGGACTAGGAACCCCGCGTTCAAGATATCCAAGGGCCAGAAGATAGGAGCGTTCGTAACGATAAGAGGTGAGAAGGCCAGGCCGCTGATAGCCAAGCTGTTCGATGCCGTCGACAACAAGGTGCAGGACAGGTCGATAACAAGCAACGGGGTCAGCTTCGGCATAAAGGAGTACATAGACATCAGCGGGATAAAGTACGACCCGAAGGTGGGGATGCTTGGCATGAACGTGAACCTCTCTTTCAGGAGGAACGGCCTGAGAGTCGCGCTAAGGAAGAGGAAGCGCAACTACGTCCCGGTCAGCCACAGGGCGATACCTAAGGAGGAGGTAAAGGAGTTCCTGAGCAAGGAGTTCAAGATAGAGGCAGTTTGATAAAGTGAGCAGATGAGCGCTAACGTTAAGATTGATGACAGGTACAAGGGAAGGGCTAGCAGGAAGTGCAGGATATGCGGCGCAAGCAGGGGCCTCATAAGGTCGCACTCCCTATACATGTGCAGGAGATGCTTCAGGGAGAACGCCAAGGGCATAGGCTTCAAGAAATACGGTTGATAAGATGGACAGATTCGCTGACGCTATAAACAAGATAAAGACCAACGAGAGGATAGGCAGGATAGAGTGCAGCCTATACTCCACAAAGCTGCTCAAGTCGGTGCTGGACGTGATGAAGAGGGAGTCGTACGTCAACGGCTTCGAGGAGTACAGCGACAGGAGGGTCAAGATGCTCAAGGTGCAGCTGTCGAACAAGATAAACAGCATCGGTGTGATAAAGCCGAGGTACTCGATACAGAGCGACGACATACAGAAGTATGAGGCGAGGTACATACCGAGCAGGGACTTCGGCATACTCATACTCTCCACCTCGAAGGGGATAATGACCAACAAGGAGGCAAAGGCCCAGAACGTCGGAGGGAGGCTGCTGGCTTACGTTTATTAGGTTGATACAGATGATAGAGATAGAAGTGCCAAAGGATGTCACGGTGGACATAAGCGGCAGCACTATATCGACAAAGGGGCCGCTGGGCACCAACAAGAGGGAGCTCAACAGCACCCTGCTCACGTTCCAGAAGAAGGACGGCAAGCTCATGCTTGAGGCTGTGAAGGAGCCCAAGCAGGCGAGGAAGGCGCTGAAGGTCGAGGTGGCCTTCGCGAAGGAGCTCAAGAACGACATGGCAGGCGTGGAGAAGCACTTCGAGATAAAGATGAGGATCGTGTTCGCACACTTCCCGATAAACGTGGAGGTGAAGGGAGCTAACCTGCACATAAACAACATGATAGGGGAGAGGGTCCCGAGAATATGCAAGATAGTCGGCTCGACAAAGGTAGAGGTGAAGGGTCAGGCGGTCAGGCTCTACGGCACAAGCCTCGACGATGTTTCCCAGACGGCTGCGAACATAAGGATCGCCTGCAGGATAAGGAACAAGGACAGCAGGGTGTTCCAGGACGGACTTTACTACGAGATAGAATGAGTGAGCATATGACGATTACGATGAAGAAGAAGCCGCACCCGAAGTTCAACGTGCCCAACTTCGGCGCGAGGAGCATGAGCAGGGTCCCTGAGAGATGGCGCAAGCAGAGGGGAATCGACAACAAGAAGAGGATAAAGAGGAACTTCATGGGTGCCGAGCCCACCATCGGATACGGGAACCCCAAGGCAATAAGGGGAGTGAGGGC
>JAGWFU010000020.1 GCA_028867845.1 Microcaldota archaeon
AGCATGCTTGACTTCACATAGCATGCCCTGTCTCTGATTTGGCAAGGATTTATATAATTGATGGTTCAATGTATATTGTTTCTTTTGTCCGAGTCGCCATTCGATTCGCACGACCTAATCTGAAGGGTTATTGACTGATAGGTGGCAGTTTGCGTATCAGCTATCAAGATAAATCTAGAATATGCATATAGCATATACGGAAAAAAGGAAGCAGCAAGGGGATGAGTGGGCATTTAACCGGTGTTATTGATGGATGCAGAAAACAAGAAGGGATATTTGAAGGGAACGACCACCATAGGGGTCATATGCAGCGACGGCGTAGTCGTGGGCGCTGACTCCAGGGCGACTGCCTATACTTTCATAGCCAACACGGAGGTTAGGAAGGTCTGGAAGATAGACAACAACCTCGCCATGACGATCGCGGGCACGGTGGGCGACGCCCAGGAACTGATAAGGGTGCTCAAGGCCCAGGCCGAGATATACAAGATGAACGAGAACAGGCAGATGTCGCCCAAGTCGGCTGCGTCGCTGCTGTCGATCATACTGCAGCAGAACAAGTACATGCCGTTCGAGGTTGGCCTGATACTCGCTGGCATGGACGGGGAGACGCCGCAGATGTACAACATAGACGCAATAGGCGGCTACACCGACGAGAGCAAGTTCACTGCCACAGGCAGCGGCTCTCTCACCGCCATCGGTTACCTAGAGGACGCTTACAAGAAGGGCATGACCACGAAGGATGCCGTCAAGATGGTGGGAAAGGCGCTCGCCATCGCGATGAGGAGGGACGCGGCGACAGGAAACAACATGACCATAGCCGTGATAACCAAGTCCGCGTACACCGAGTACACGGACAAGGACCTCGAGAAGATGGCCGCCAGCACGAAGTAAAGTTCGTTTTACCTCAATGGTTTTTCATTGCAGAAAAGAGAACAGCATAGAATAGGCGAAGTAATACAGTGAGTTTTTGGACGAGAGAGCAGATAGCGGAGAACATAGGGCGCCCGCGCCAAGGATAAGGGCTGACGAGATATTCGACAGGATAGAGCAGCTGCTGCCAGCCGAGGCTGGGTTCATAAAGGCGGAGTTCGAGGGGCCGGACATAGTCGTCTACCTGAAGAACGCAAAGCTGCTCTACCAGGACGACTCCGTGATAAGGAACATAGCATCGTCGATAAAGAAGAAGCTGATAATAAGGAGCGAGGCAAGCGCGCTGATGAAGCCCGAGGAGGCGATGGAGGCGATCAAGGGGATAATACCCGTTGAGGCCGTCATAAGCAGCATAAAGTTCGTCCCAGAGTTCTGCGAGGTCTACATAGACGCGCTCAAGCCCGGCCTGGTAATAGGCAAGGGAGGGTCGACGATGAAGGAGATAGCGCTCAGGACAAACTGGACTCCGAAGGTGCTGAGGACGCCGACGATGTCGAGCGACACCATAAGCGGCGTCAGGGCGCTGATGTTCAATGAGGCCGACTTCAGGAAGAAGTTCCTGGCAGGGGTCGGCAAGGACATAAACAAGATAATAACCAAGAGCGAGTGGCTCAAGGCCACTGCGCTCGGCGGATACAGAGAAGTGGGAAGGAGCTCTCTTCTGCTTGAGACGCCCAACTCGAAGATAGTGCTCGACTGCGGGCTGAGCCCCGAGCCCTCGATAAAGGGCAGCGAGGCCAACGCCAACTCCGAGGTCAACAGGGCCTTCCCCTACCTCGACAGCGCCAACTTATCGATAAACGAGCTGGACGCCATAGTAATCACGCACGCGCACATGGACCACATTGGCTTCGTGCCCTACCTGTTCAAGTTCGGATACGACGGGCCGGTCTACTGCACCCCGCCAACAAGGGACCTGGCAGCTCTTCTGCTCAACGACTACCTGAAGCTGGTGCAGAGGAGCGGAGGCACTCCGCTCTACAGCGAGAAGGACGTCAGGAAGATGCTCACGCACATGATAACAAGGGACTACGGCGAGGTCACGAACATAACCGACGAGCTCAAGCTCACCTACCACAACGCAGGCCACATACTCGGCAGCGCCACGGTGCACCTGCACGTGGGAGAGGGCATGTACAACATAGTCCACACCGGCGACATGAAGTACGGGTTCACTAGGTTGTACGACCCGGCCAACGTCAAGTACCCGCGCATAGACTCTCTGTTCATAGAGAGCACCTACGGCGGGCCTAACGACATAACCAAGAACAGGAACGACGCAGAGCGCGAGCTAATGGAGATGATAAGCCAGACGATAAAGGGCGGAGGCAAGGTCCTTATCCCGCTGTTCGCAGTGGGAAGGAGCCAGGAGCTGCAGTTGGTGCTGGAGAACTACATGGCAGCGAGCGGACAGTACAAGCTGGACGTCCCTGTCTACCTCGACGGGATGATACTCGAGGCAAGCGCCATACACACAGCATATCCTGAGTACCTGAAGGAAGGGCTCAGGAACAGGATACTCAACAACAGGTCGCCCTTCGAGAGCGAGATATTCGAGGTTATCAAGGGTGAGAGGGAGGAGATATTCGAGAAGGGACCATCCATCATACTAGCAAGCGGAGGAATGATGAACGGCGGAGCCAGCGTTGAGTACTTCAAGAGGCTGGCCGACGACCCCAAGAACGCGCTCATATTCGCAGGTTACAACAGCACCAACTCCATGGGAAGGAGGGTGCAGAACGGGGTGAAGGAGATACCCCTGCCGGACCAGGACGGACACCTCGTCCCCATCAAGGTCAACATGCAGGTGAAGAACGCTGACGGGTTCTCCGGTCACAGCGACAGGAGGCAGCTGCTCAGCTTCGTTGAGCACTTGAGGCCGAGGCCGAGGAACATCTACACAATGCACGGAGAGGAGCAGAAGTGCGAGGACCTGGCAAGGGCGCTCGGAAGGGCGATCCACGCTGAGGGAAGAGCGCCGATGAACCTAGACTCGATCAGGCTGAAGTGAGTCTGCCAGTCAGCTTTTTATACATAAAACTCCAATCATCCTAAGTGGATGGTCGAATGGCAGCTAATACTGGCAAAGGGGAATCAAGGGGGGAGCTTACCCGCCAGATTGACAAGGTAAACTTCAAGACATTGGTTACTCGAGAGGTTGTGCCGCTGTCTGCGACTCTGCTGCCCTCCGCATTAAGGAGCTCAAAGCACTTCCGCAGGGCATTATGGGGCAAGAGCGGCAACAACTACAAGAACTTCGCAGCGTTCGGCTACAGCCTTACCTACGACATGGACGGCATCACGAAGAACATGAAGACCGTAATCGACTATGTCAAGGGCGACGCATCCCCTCTGGAGGATCTGGCCAAGCTTGGGAAGAAGCTGGGCACGGACCTTGATACCTTCTCGCTGGAGATAAAGCACGGCGATTTCAAGGACACCCCTACAAAGGAGCTCATCTCGCTGTTCAGGGAGTACGTCGATAAGTTCAGCGCTCTCGGCGTATACCTCTCCCTCCCTCTCTCCATAGAGCGGTATCTGCAGGATAATATCAGGGAGGGGCTGAAGGGGATCGTATACAGCAAGACCGACATGACGCTGCTGCTCATAGAGCTGACATCCCCAATCGAGCACGACGCCCTCTACAAGGAGCGCGTGGACCTGCTCAAGATAGCAGAGAAATACCACTCCGGGCTTGATGTAGGCAAGGACATAATGCGCCATATAGATGAGTACGGGAACGTCTGCATAAGGTGGTGCATGGGAAGCCCATGGTCAAAGGAGGAGCTGATGACAAAGATAAAGGGCATAAAAGATGCCAAGCAGCAGCTTGCCAAACTAAAGCATGAGGATGACAAGATAAAACGCGACTTTGATGCTTTCGTCAAGCTACATTCGGACAAGAAAAAGCTCATAGAGGATATAAAGGTCACCAAGTGGTACACCTGGCTGAGGACCTACAGGACCGAGATACTCAGCGGATCAATAGCCAATATATACCCACTGCTCTCCGAACTTGCAAGACGCCTGGGCATCACTCTGGAGGACATAAAATATTATACTATAGACGACATACTGAGCGGCAAGCCCGTTGCCGCGTCCGAATTGGCGCGCAGGAGGGAGGCATTTGTCATACTTTTCCTGTCGAGCAAGATGCATTACTTCTCCGGAGACGACGCAAAGTACTTCATAGACTACTGGAGGCTCAAGAACGTGGTATTAAAAGAGATCAAGGGAGTGGTAGCCAACAGGCCGGTGGACACCATTACAGGAATCGCAAAGATAGTCATCTCAATGAATGACCTCTCCAAGGTCAAGGCTGGAGACATAATGGTAGCTCCAATGACAGAACCCAACTTCGTGCCTGCAATGGAAAGGGCTGCAGCATTCTTGACAGACGAAGGCGGAATACTCTGCCATGCCGCGATAGTGGGCAGGGAGATGAACAAGCCCTGCATAATCGGAACCGGGAACGCTACAAAAGTGCTGAAGGACGGCGATAAAATAAGATTGAATCTGGCGGACGGTACCGTGGAAATCTTAAGCGGCCATAAAACAGCGAACTCTGAAATTTGACTTCAGAATAATTAATTAGGATTCAAAGTGTAGTTATAGGTCTGCTCTGGAGTATGTACACCTTCCCCTTCGCTATCGCCCACTCCATGTCCTGTGGCTTGCCGTAGTGGAGCTCTATCCCGGTGGCGAGCTCTGCCAGCCTCATTATCTCTTCCTCAGTCAGGCACCTTGAGTTTGCCTGCTCAGGTTCGAGGGTTATCTTCTCTGTGGCGCCTGTTGACCTGTTCCTTACTATCGCGATCCTCTTTACATTGACCTTTATGTCCTTGGGCCTCATGCTCTTCTTGTCAACTACGTAGTTGTCGGGTGTGACCTGACCCGAGACCACTGCCTCGCCCAGCCCGTAGCTGCCCTCTATTATTATCTCGTCCCTGCTCCTAGTGACGGGATTGGCGCTGAACATTATCCCGGACTTCTCTGAGTCGATCATGTTCTGCACCACAACCGATATGTGGACTTCTCGTGCTCGAACTTGTTGAGAGCCCTGTAGTATATCGCTCTTGATGTGAAGAGGGAGGCCCAGCACCTCCTCACTGCGTCGAGAAGAGCGGCATCCCCCTTTATGTTTAAGTATGTGTCCTGCTGGCCCGCGAAGGAGAAGTTGGGCAGGTCCTCCGCAGTTGCAGAGCTCCTTACCGCGACATATGAGCCCTTGAGCTTCTTGTATCCTTCAACTATCTGCTTCCTAACGTCATCTGGAATCGGTGCAGAGTTTATCAGCTTCCTTATCTGCTCGCTGGTGCTGTCAAGGGACTTGTTGTCCTTTGGGTTTAGCTTGCCCAGCATCTTGAATATCTTGGTGTCAAGGCCGTTCTCCTTGATGAAGTGCTTGTACGAATTGACGGTAACGCAGAATCCTCTGGGAATAGGGAACCTGCTGAACATCTCCCCCAGGTTCGCGCCCTTTCCTCCAGCTATGTGTATGTGCTCCTTCCTGAGACGCTCGAACGGCACCACAAGCATGGTGTCCAGATCGGTCTGTATGGCCTCTTGTCGTGTTGGTAGGGACTCTGTAGCCGATTCTTTGTACTTCTTCTCTGCACTTTCGAGCTTTATCCTCAGTGGTTTACCCGAGGCTTTCGTTACAGTCCCGTCACGTAAATCCAGTAATATCGCGTCACCGTCCTTGAGCAACTTGGTGGCGTTGCCCGTACCGATTATGCAGGGCTTGTTCATCTCCCTGCTTATTATTGCGGCGTGGCATAGCAGCCCTCCCTCATCCGTCACGAACGCTGCGGCTTTCTCCATGGCTGGCACGAAGTTCGGCTCCGTCATCGGCGCTACCAGTATGTCCCCCACTCTAACGTTGTCCACGTCAGTCACGCTGTTGACCACTCTGGCAATGCCCTCTATGCTTTCCACCGGTCTGTTTGCCACCATACCTTTCACCCGTGCAGGCTTGCCTGCAAGGCCCATCAGATCCGTCTCTGCGAACTCCCTGATCGGATCCACATTAACCCCGGTGAGCAGGAATCCTTCTATGCCTACGAATGCGAGCGAGTAACATTTCATCCTCTTCGCAATCTCCGCGGCCTTTGGTATCCTACCGCTGGATATCTCGTCTATCGTGAGGTAATGCGAATATCCTTCAGGTAGCTTATACCTTCTTCCTATCTCGTCAATGAGCGGCTTTGCCCTTCCTACCGCCTCGTTTATAGCGTCTGTCCTATATGTCCTGAGCCAGACGAACTCCTTTGCCGCATTGGCCATCTCAACCAGCTCCGCGTCTAGCTTGAGCTGTTTAACCGTATCGTTGAACTCCTTCTTAACCAGCGCCTCCTTCTTGCTCAGGAACTCGAGCTGCTCCCCCGGTCCCCTTATCTCCTTCGCCCTCTTGACTATGTCCTGCTCTGTCCAGAACTGTCCGAAGTCGAATCTGTAGCCGAGCCATCCATACCTTTCCAGATGCCTCTTGACGCTATCTGCGGTGCTCTTGCCGCTCTTCATATCATTCGCTATCTTGAGTATCGATATCTGCTCCTCGTAGGGCACGTTATACCTGTCTGGTGCGGTCAGCCTCACCATTGCGGAGCTTATCTTGTGGCCGTCTTTTGTCCTCTCCATGAGCCCCTTCTTCAGCTCCTCCTCTACCGTGAGTTCCACAGCCGCTGTTATGACGGTTATCGGCATCAGGGCACATATCCTCTCGACATAATCCTCAAACAGGCCCATTATCTCCCTGTCGCTCTTTGCTCTGAGGTCGGCATTCTCTATGGACTTGGCGAAGTCTACCGCTTCAGTTCCCGTAGCCACGGACCTCTCGATCACGCTCTTGGCGAATTTCAGCCCCCTCCCCTTCTGCGCAATAAGTTTAGCCTCCTCCTTTGCGCTTGTTGTGTCATAGAACACGTAGTAGAAGTCCTTCGTGCTGTCCTGCACGCAGAGGTAGTTCCTGTACTGGAACTCAAATCCGAGTATCTTTTTGTGCAGCTCAGGGTTGGACAAGCCGCTCATGTGGAGGTTTGCGAATAGCAGCGACACTCTCCTTCCGACAACGGTCCTTAGGTTCGCATCAGCAGAGAGCCTTAACACCAATCCCTTTGGTCCAGCCTTACCCTTAGTTTCTATGCCTATGCCCTTTACCATTGAATCATATCCTGTCTCCGATCCAGTAGACCAGTTCAATTATGATGCAAATTATAATAATGGCAACGGGTATCTCCCAATCGATGAAGAACGCAAGCCCGAAGATTACTGCAACAAGTAGATATCCACCGTGCAGAATCAGCCATCCCAGCCCCCGTACGAATGCGTTCTCGTCTTGTCGTATCCTCTCTAGCATGTTGTTGTGAAAGCCCGATGCAGCTCCATATATCTTCGACATCAGAATACCCCAAACTTTCTCTTCTTGCCCTCGTCTGGCCCCATCCCCGCCAGCCTCCTCACCAGCTCCTTCTGCTCCGCTGACAGCCTCTTTGGTATGTCCACTATTATGTTGACTATCTCGTCCCCGTATCCGCTTCCCTTCATGTGAGGCATGCCTGCGTCGTCTATCCTCACCCTTGCGCCGTTCTGCGTTCCCTCCTCGATCGTGATCATCTTCTCCCCGTCCAGCGTGGGCGCGGCCACCTGCCCTCCCAGCAGCGCCAGGTGAAGTGGTATGTGCAGCTCGGTTATTATGTTGTCGCTGCTCCTCTCGAACCTCCTGTCCTGCTGCACCGTGACGTCGATGTAGAGGTCTCCGGTCCTATCCCTCCCGAAATCTCCCATTCCTCCGAGCCTGAGCCTCATGCCGTCGCTTACTCCCCTAGGTATCGAGACCTCGACCTTCTCCTCTGTGTGCACCCTTCCGCTTCCCCTGCACCTTGTGCACTGCCTCTCAGCGCTCTTTCCTGCGCCGCCGCACCTCTGGCAGGCGGTTATGGTCTGCATTATCCCGAATGGCGTCCTCCTGGTTTCCTTCATCTGCCCCGCTCCGTTGCATACTGGGCACTTAATTACCCTGCTTCCAGGCTCGGCTCCCGATCCCCTGCACCTGTCGCACTCCTTCACGTGCGCAACGTTGAGGCTCCTGTTTGCCCCCTTCGCCGCCTCCTGCAGGGTTATGGAGACGTTGCCGAGTATGTCGTTACCCATATCGCCTGCCCTCCCCATACCGCCGCCGAACATGTTGAATAAGTCGTCGTTGCCGCCGAAGCTGAACCCCATGTTCCTGAATATGTCCTCCATGTTGAAGTTGCGGAAGATGTCCTCCTGGCTGAACCTCTGGTTGAAGCCTTCGGGGCCGTAGGCGTCGTACTGCTTCCTCTTCTCAGGGTCGCTGAGCACAGCGTAGGCCTCGTTCACCTCCTTGAACCTCTCCTCGCTGCCCTTCTCCTTGTTCCTGTCTGGGTGCAGCTTCATCGCAAGCTCCCTGTAAGCCTTCTTTATCTGTTCATCAGAAGCATCGTGTGGCACGCCCAATATTTTGTAATAATCCTTATCCATATTAAATCACTAGATCCGGGCTCTAGCTCCCACTATCGGACTTTCTAGAGGCATTGAATTAGGTATTTTTTTATTTTCATTATCTTTTGCTCGCTTAATCATTTGGCAGTTTAGACAAAGTAGCTGATAACCCTTTGGGAAATTGTTTTTAACTAGCCATAGGTAAAATGTGCTCCCAACTCCTACTCGCTTTCTTTCC
>JAGWFU010000021.1 GCA_028867845.1 Microcaldota archaeon
CACGACGTAGTAGCTGCCGTTGTATATGCTTGAGTATCCGCGGCTGGAGTTGGTGCCTGTTGTGTTGGCCAGCGCGAGCTGGACGAAGGTGGCGTTGGCGTATGTGTAGAGCCTTCCTGTGCTGTCCAACTTCGTCGCGTAGGCCCATCCGTTAGCGCTCCTGTTCTGGGCGTACGCGCTCCACTCTTCGAATGCGGTTGCGTTGAATACGTAGAGGTTGGTCTGGTTCGACATCGCCATCGTCAGGAACAGCATCGAGCTTGCGTTCTGGGTCGTTATGTGCGCGTAGCCGAAGCTGTGCGGCGATGCGGTCACGTTGACAGAGAGTATCTCCCTCCCTATCTGGCCGTTTACCAGCGAGCCCGATATGAAGAGCGCGGCTATGCCCACCAGTATGACTATTATCCCTATCTTTGTCGTAGTCTTCATCCAATCAGTTGCTTATTTTGGGGAGCTCCTTCCTGATCCTGAATCTGTTTGCGTTGCTCCGCTCCCGTTCCAGCTTGACCATTATCCCCAGTAGGTTCCAGCCATCCCTGTCCTTTACCGTGTCGTCAGCGAACTTGAAGGCGACCTTGGCTATGTTGTACTGCTTCTTGGCTACTTCATGCAGGAGATACATACCGTTGTGCGTCAGCTGACTGAATTTTGCATCCTTCATGTAATAGAATCCCGCGGCCTCTACCTGGATACCCAGGTTTACCAGCGCCTTGAAATATTTTGAGTCGCCTTTCTGAGCCTCTACATACATCTTCTCTATGGTGTTGGCCATGTATCCGCTGTCGTTGTGTAGCCTCCCAATCGTCTGTCCATTCCTCCCATTTATGCCGTTGGCTATCTCCTCTAGCTCCCTGAACTGGTTCCTGTTCGGACTCTGGAATAGCGCGACCATCTTTACCCCATTTATTTTCGGAAGATAGGTATTTAATCTGTCTGTATAATTTTCAGTCGGAGAGCTCGATTTCCCCCTTCTCCCACTCCGACGCAAGCAGCCCGAAGACCAGCGTGTCCACGAACTTGCCGTCAACCATGTCGTGGCTCCTGAGCCTGCCCTCCTCTACGAAGCCCAGCGACCTGAGCAGGGATATGGACCTCTGGTTGGACTCGAAGACGTGGCAGTACACCCTGTTGAGCCCCAGCTCGCCGAATGCGTACGATATCATGGCCGCCGCTGCGGCCTTGCCTATTCCCCTGCCCCAGTGCCGCCTGCCTATCCAGTAGCTCAGCTCCGCCCTCCTGCTCTTCACGTCTATACCTGTGAGCGCGCAAGCCCCTACCAGCATACGTTCGGGCTCCGATACCCAGACGCCCATATGCATGTCCGTGCCTAGAACGTAAAGCCCTACTGCCGCTTGTATGAACTCGTGCGCGTCCGCCAGAGTGTATGGGCTGGGGAACCTCCCTGTGGACGCGACATCCCTCGCCAGCTCCCTGTCGTCAGCGTTATCCCGTATCGCCTCCGCGTCCTCAACCGCGAGGCTCTTCAGGTACACGCCCGAACCCTTTGCCGCTATCCTCATCTTCGCACCCTCAGTCCCGTATCTCAGAATAGTTTATAGTCTTTCACTTAATATAGATTATCGCGGTGCTAGGATGGCAGTGGATGGTAACTCAAATTCATTCCAGAACGGAGGGGCAAGGGGAAGGATAAAGACGGGCATAGTGGGCCTTGACTCGATGCTCTACGGCGGGATACCCGAGAAAAGCCAGTACATAATAGCCGGCGGCCCAGGCGCAGGTAAGACGCTGATGTGCTTCGACATCCTGTACAGGAACGCCAAGATGGGCGTGCCGTGCGCATTCATAGCCCTGGAGGAGAAGCCCGAGGACGTGATAAAGAACGCGAAGGCCGCGTTCGCCGATTACACCGACATAGACGAGCTGGTGCAGAGCAACATGCTCGTGGTCGAGGGCGAGGACCCCGCGACCAGGATATCTGAGCAGGACGGTGACGAGAGCTACTCGTTCGGCAACATAATGTCTGACATCGAGGCTATAGCGAAGACCAACAACGCAAGGCTGGTAGCGATAGACTCGTTCTCAGTGCTCCGCATGCTCATAGGCGACGACCTCAAGTACAGGAAGTCGATACTCGCCATGATAACCAACATGAAGAGGCTGGGCATCACCTCGCTGATCACCACTGAGATAAAGTCGTCCGAGAGGAAGGACCTCAAGTTCGGGATAGAGTCGTTCGTCTTCGACGGCATAATAACCCTGTACCAGAACGGGCAGGAGGACAAGAGGACTCTCACCATGGAGATAGTCAAGACAAGGGGCACGGCCCACAGCTGGACTCTCTCGCCCTACGACATAACAGCGCAGGGCTTCAGGGTCTTCAGCATAGAGCAATGATTCACTGATTAGATGTTCGGGCTCAGGCTTAGGCGGAAGAAGGACGACAAGGACAGGCCCAAGGCAGAGCCTAAGTTGAAGATGGCCCACCACGAGCGCATCCGCCTCTACGTACTTGTCACAGTGGTGCTCGTCGGATTGGCGGGCGTGAGCCTGGCGCTGAGCGTCCACGGCTCGTCGGCGATAAGGAGCTGCGGGGGAATACTGCTTTCGATCCCGAAGAACAACTGCTACACGGCGCTGGCCAACTACACAAAGAACGCCAGCATCTGCGGAAAGGTATCAGGCACAGCCTCGCAGGCGGGATGCATAATATCGGTGGCGCAGCAGAGTGACAACCTCTCAGTATGCAGCCAGCTAGCCAACTACAGTTCATACTACATGAGCCTATGCGTATCGGGTGCCAGCACCAAGCAGAGCAGCGTGGCTTCCTGTACCCAGCTGGCAGAGCCCTACTCGTCGCAGTGCGCCTTCTCCATAGCCGCAGAGCAGAACTTCTCCGACAACTCCACCTGCTCGTACGTATCCAATCTCTCACAGAGATATGTGTGCAGCAGCATGTACTACTACGCAAGGGCATTGGCGGACAGGAGCCCAAGCTACTGCTCGCTGCTGCCCAACGCCGCGAACCAGGGAATCATGGGCGCGATATCGCAGCAGAACTCGGACAACTACACGCTCCAGATCCAGCAGATACAGCTTGCGGAGCTGAACGTGACGCCGCAGAACTACTGCTACTACAGGCTGGCCTCCATCACGTCCGACTACTCATTGTGCACCGGCGCGCCAGGCCTTCTCGGCCAGCTCTGCACCTACGGCCAGGAGTCGTCGAGCTCAAACGCCACATCAATCAACGCGAGCTCCTGCTCGTCCGCGCCCCAGGCGATTAGGGGCATATGCACCTACGCGGTGCTGATAAGCACCGCAGTATCGACGATGAACGTCTCCATATGTTCGCAGATATCAAACACAACGTACCAGAGCTCATGCATAACGGCGTACGCGATAAGGTACAACTCGACTTACTGCTCACGGATAGGCAATCTGACCTATCGCCAGGGCTGCTACGCCTCGGCGAGCGGCAACGCGACCTCCAACTCCTCATACAGGGTGTAGCTGCGCGGACAAGGGAAGGATGATCTAATGGAAACTCTTCGCACAAGCGGCATAGTCGCGTCTATAAGGAATGGCAGCGGCGGCAATGACATATACACGATAATCAACAAGGGATCAGCGGTCACGATCAGCTCGAACATCTCGCTCTCGCTGATGGAGAGCGTCGATGTGGAGTACGACGAGAGCTTCAAGGCCATCAGTGTGCAGTCGAACGGCACAGCGGACAGGGCGATTTACGATGCATCAGTGTCTGCACTTGTAGCCATTGCAGAAGTAAGGGCTAACGCAAAGGGGATAACGTTCGGACAGATGGTGATTAAGGAGGGAGGAAAGCTGGTAAACACGCTGGTTGACAACGCAGAGTCGCTGCTCAGGTCATACGTGACGGGGGCGCCCCTCATAGTGAGGTTCCACAATGACGGCGACGGCTCAACAGGCGCGCTGTCCCTGTACAGGGCGCTCTCAGGCGTGGACTCCAAGGTGTTCGCGGAGCCAAGGCAGTCGTCATGGTTCATGAACAAGAGCATAGCGTACAACATGGAGTCGGCATACGCGGACTCGATGATGCTGAACCAGTACTCCAGCATAGATAGGCCTGTGCTGCTCATAACCGACTTTGGTACCTCAGAGGAGAGCAAGCCGGGCATGGACATGATCAAGGAGAAGGCCAACGTGATATGGATAGACCACCACCTCCCCTACCAGGGGTTCGGCAGGGAGGGCGTCAATTACATCAACAGCTGGGACTTCGGTGCGGACTCGAACATGACAGCAGGGGCCCTTACATCCCTCTTCTCGCAGGCGATTAGCGGCACAGACTATGGCGAGCTGATCAGGGCATCGTTCATAAGCGACTACAGCAAGTATGCGGACGTGAACGATGCCGATGCGGTTAGACTCGCCACTCTGCTCGACTACATGACAGCAAAGAACAGGAACGGCCTAACGCCAAGGCAGATGGAGGCTGTGATATCAGACAAGGAGAAGTACTCGGTCATGTTCGCTACCGCAAGGGACCAGATGGACGAGGCCTTGGAGCTCGGGATAAACACCGCCAACAGGTACAAGTCGAGCAAGGGGATAGAGATATTCGTCGTTGACTTCTCGCCGATAGCGGAGAAGGACCAGGGGTTCCCCTTGCCAGGGAGGTACAGCTCGAAGCTGCAAGGAAGGCTCGAGGAGCTGAACGGCGAGAGGGTAATGACCGTCGTCCACTTCGGCAACTTCATATCGATGAGGGTGAGCAAGAAGGTGTCGGCAGAGGTGGACATACTCGGCGTGATAGAGCGGCTCAAGGTCTCCTCGGAAGAGATAGGGGGCGGCGGACACGCGGAGGCCGCGAGCATAAGAGTGCAGAAGACCAACCTGAAGGACGCGCTCAGGCTTCTCCTTGCGGAGCTTGGCGCACACCAGTAATCATCCGTACCTCTCCACTATCGCCTTTACCTCGTCCTTCTCGAGTCTGTACGTCCTCATCATCTGGTCGTTGATATCGTCAGCGTCCCCGTCCTTCATCCCCGCCTTTATCATCTTTGCCAGCACGCGCATCTCGTTCTTTATTATCCTTGATGTGCCTGTGTGGAAATGCGCCTGGAGCTTTCTCGCAATCGCGACGTCTTCCCTCCTCGATCCCTTTGAGGTGCTCAGCGACCTTATCACCTTCGGGAAGGTGTACCTCTGCGCAGTGTCGGGATACCTGCTCTTGGATAGCGCAACGCCGCTCGACATCAAGACGTTCATGTACCTCCAGTAAGTGTAGTACTGCGCCCTCATCGCCCTGGTGGAGAACATGGTCGCAGAGGAGAGCGAGTCGAACGCCTGCTTCACGTCACCTGGCGCAACATACCTCTTCGGTATGTTCTCGTCAACCCACTTGATCAGCATGTCGTTGTCCAGGTCTGTGCCAGCAATCGAGCGCAGCGGCGCGGCGAGAGTGTTGGCGAAGAATATCTTGTCAAGCAGGTTGAAGACATCTATCTTCCTGTCCCTGAGGCCTATCACCTCCGTGACGTCCCCCTCGGAGCCCATCACCACATAAAGGTCGTTTATCGCGCTCCTGACATCACCTCCAGACCTGCTCGATATCATCTCTATAGCCTCCTTGCTAGCATTCATGGACATCCTGTCGCATATCCTGTAGAGCAGCTTCGATATAGCGACCGGGTCAACCCTCTTGAACTCGAGGGGCTCGACCTTGCCCCTCAAGAAGGATATCTTCTGGTCCCACATGTCGTTGGCAACGAATATCACGGGGTTCTTAGCGACTGATATGAGCTCGGATATGGCCCCTGAAGCGCCCTTGTCCAGCCTAGCGGCGAGCTCGTCTATCTCGTCCAGGAGGATTAGGTTCCTCTTGCCGAAGAGCGTCCTCGAAGTGGCTGCTGATATCAGCCTCTTCTCTATTGTCTCCTTGTCCCTGTAATCGCTGGCGTTGAGCTCCACTATGTTCCAGCCCTTCTCCTCAGCGAGCAGGTGGATTGCGGTTGTCTTCCCTATCCCGGAGGGGCCGTAGACAAGAAGAGGGGTGCGCTTGGTGCCGTTCTCAACCTCGCTTGCGAATAGGGAGAGCTTCTTCATGGACTCCTCGTTGCCCACCATCTCGCCAAGAGAGCCCACCCTGTAAACCTCCATCCCGAACTCCAAAAGCCGCACCCTTAATACAGTGGTTTGGCAGGCAAATTCTATATAGCTAGCGCAATCCCGCAATACCGTAGAATGGCCCCTTTTGCCTACCTGTCCGTCGCCAGAAGGGCAGTAAGAAGCTATAAAAACCTTTTAAAAGAATAGTATTAAAGTCCCTGTTCGTCAGCGGTGAGCGTTTATGGTTTCACGATCAAGCACAAAGAGAGCTATGCAGGTGCCCTCGCACCTCGCACTTATACCAGACGGCAACAGGCGATGGTCCAAGCTCCACAGGTTCGCCCTGTTCAAGGGCTACGAGGCCGGGGTCAGGAAGTTCGTGGACTTCGGCATATGGGCCAAGGGCTTCGGGGTCAACACACTTACCGTATGGGCGCTCTCGACCGAGAACATAAGCAGCAGGAGCAAGACCGAGATAGGCACCCTGTACGCCTTATACATAAAGGCGGCCAGGGACCCCAAGATACTCGATACCCTGCAGAAGAACCACGCCAGGATAAGGGTGATAGGCAACCTCACCGGAGTGCCGAAGAAGGTGAAGGAGGCGTTCGCATACCTGGAGGGCAAGACGAGGATGTACAAGGAGTTCACGATTAATCTGTTGGTGGGCTATGGCGGACATGACGACATGGTATACGCGTTAAGGAGGATAAGGGCCGAGTCCGCGCATCACCACCGCGTAGAGATAACTGAGAAGACGATAAGGGAGAACATAAGGACGGCTTCAGTACCGGACGTGGACCTGATAATAAGGACGTCTGGCGAGATGAGGCTGTCGGGCTTCCTGCCATGGCAGTCGGACTACTCAGAGCTCTACTTCACCAAGAAGTACTGGCCTGACTTTGAGAAGGCCGACCTTGAGAAGGCGCTCAACGTCTTCTCGCAAAGAAAGAGGAGGTTCGGCAAGTAGCCGCGCCCCACCCGAGTGTTTCGATGGCTTCAAAGAGCTACGACAATCTGCTTTTGGACCTCAATCCCTTCTCAAAGGGAACGCCGAGGGCAACCGTCCTCTTCGCCGCACTGCTCGCTGTGAGCATCATAATGGGCATAGCGGCTGTTGCGCTGATGAACTACAGCTCCATACACGGCAACCTCTCATACATACTGGTCAAGGGAACCATAACCGGCATGCTCGTGATAATGGTACCGGCCCTGCTCACCCTTGTGGTGATAAAGGTGTTCAAGAGGTACGTAGTAGCGAGGTACCTGCTGTTTATACTGATGGTAAGCACCATATCGTACTCGATCTTCATACTCCTGGGCAGCATAGTCTACGTGGTCAGCGGCGACTACACACTCGCCAGCGCTATAATCCTAGTGGGCGACGCCAGCATCTTCGGCTGGTGGTTCTTCGTCAACAAGGTGCTCCTGGGGCAGAGGAAGAGGGCCGTGTTCCTCGCAGTTGTGCAGCCTACGCTCAACATCCTGCTCTACATTCCGTACAGCAGCTCCATACTCTCATTCCAGACCCCGTTCCAGACACTGCTGATAAAGCTCTATGCAGGAATCTTCGTATTCCTGCTCATCAGCTACACCATACTCTACGTTCTGGACAGGCCGGTTAGGAAGAGCTTCGGCCTCCAAGGGGTTGACGCCCTATCGCAGATGCTCCAGAACTGGCTCTTCGACATAAACACCGCAACGCCGTTCGGCGGCAAGTTCGGCACGCCCATGGACATAGCCACCGACACCATGGTGGCGAGGAACATGAAGGGGGAGATGAAGGCAGTATTCTTCGCACCGGACATACACTACGGACCGTCAGGCACGCTGGCGGGAAGCGACTTCCCGCACATGCTGGAGAGGCACGTAAACACCAAGTACAGGGTGCCGGGCTTCATAATGCACACATGCGTCAACATAGACCACAACCCCGTCTCGGTCACGCAGTTCAACATACTGAGGGACACGCTAGATAGGGGGGTGGTGGAGTGCGGATCCAAGAAGCCGTCAGGGGCAGGCGCATTCTACAGGACCAAGTTCAAGGAGTCCAACGTCATAGCTTTGGGACTCGGTCCGCTTGCAATAACCACGCTCACAAGGGCGCCGAGGGTCACCGAGGACGTCTCCCCCGAGACCGCGATGCTGTTCAAGGGCCTCTTGGAAGACAAGTTCGGCCATGTGCTGCTGATAGACGCGCACAACTCGAGGTATGAGACCGCACCCAAGGATGAGTTGGATGGGGTGAAGCCCAACTCCAGGTTCATGAACGAGTACATAGCGGCGATAAAGAGAATAAAGGCGCCGCTACATAAGAGCGCCTCAGTGAGGCTGGGTGCGGCCAATGCCGACATCTTCTACGACCTGAGGGGGCCAATAGACTTAGCAAGGGGCAATCTCAACGTGGCCGTGTTCGGATTCAACGGATTCAAGTATGCGATTGTTCAGTTCAACTGCAACAACATGCTCCCCTCCATAAGGAACGAGATAGTCGTTCACATGAGGCGC
>JAGWFU010000119.1 GCA_028867845.1 Microcaldota archaeon
CCAGCTGCGTTCATGATACTCCACAGCGGCAAGAGGCATACGGAGGCCGCCGTCAAGTTCTTCATACTAAGCGCCATAGCCGTTGCGGTCCTCACGTTCGCGCTCGCGCTCATATTCCCGTACGACCTGCAGATGAGCCTCACCTTCCTCGCCTCCAACTACCAGATAAGCGGCGGGTACATAATCGCACTTGCGATGATATTCGTTGTTGTTGCGCTGGGCTTCGAGATGGCAGCCTTCCCGTTCAACCTCTGGGTCCCCGATGTCTACGAGGGGTCGCCGCCCAACATCACCGCGATGCTTGCCGGGATAAACAAGAAGATAGCCTTCGTGGCGCTGATCGAGATACTCTTCGTGATCTTCATCAACTACACCAGCGTATTCTCCCCAATACTGATGCTGCTCTCGATACTAACCATGTTCTTCGGCAACATAGTGGCGCTGTCGCAGTCCAACGTGAAGAGGCTGTTCGCATACTCGTCCATATCCCAGGCCGGCTACATAATGATAGGGCTGGCAGCGGCAACCACTCTGGGCCTCGAGGCAAGCCTGTTCCAGATAGTGGCCCACGCGCTGATGATAATAGGCACCTTCGCCGTAGTTGGATGGCTTGAGTCCGCAAACCTGAGGAGCGTCAGCGACTACACAGGACTCAGCGGCAGGAACAAGTATGCCGCTGCATCGCTGACCGTATTCATGATATCCATGGCTGGCATACCACCGCTGATGGGGTTCGTCGGCAAGTTCCTGCTCTTCTCAAGCGCGATAGGCGCCAACCTGGTCCCGCTCGCTGTGCTCGGGATAATCAACAGCTTCATCTCGATCTACTACTACGCCAAGCTGATAAACCAGATGTACACGAGGAAGAACAGCACCCCGATACCTACAGAGTCGTACGCCATGGCCGTGGCCGTCATAGCAATAGTTGCGATAGTGGCATTCGGACTCTACCCTCAGCCAATGATATCGCTTGTGCACAGCGCAGTGGTGTCGCTCAGGGGCTAACTTTACTTGGCGAGCCCCCTCAGGAAGAACCTCTTCAGCATCAGGCTCGGCCTGTCCATGTCGCCGTACTTGCTGAAGAACTGCTCCGAGCCGAAGAGCTTCGACATCTTGAAAAACATGCCCAGGCCCCTGCTGTCCACTGTCGAGTAGTATTTGTGGAGGACAGCGTGCATCTTAAGGTCCATCCCGTACCTCTTCCTCCATACGCCCTCGTAGTCCTCCAGCCTTCCCTTTCCATCGACGACCTTCTTTACCTGGTGAGCAAGGAGCTTTGCACAGGAGACCCCGAATATTATCCCGCCTCCTGTGGTTGCCTTCACCTGCCCCGCTGCGTCGCCCACGAGCGCGACGTTACCCATCACTGTCCTTCTCCTTGCCGCAAGCGGTATCACGCTGGCGTATCCGTTCACCAGCCTAGCGCCCTCGAGCTCCTCCATGTCCGATTCCGCAACGAACCTCCTGAATGCAACAAGGCTGGTGGTCTTGGCCCTGTCGCTGATCCCGATTCCCACCTCTATCTTGGTGTCCGAATACGGAACCGTCCATCCGAAGAACCTGTGGGCTATCCTGTTGTCGAAGTAGAGCCCCACCAAGATCGGAAGAGCACACGTCTGAACTCCAGTCACGAGTTAGC
>JAGWFU010000120.1 GCA_028867845.1 Microcaldota archaeon
CTACATAGCGGGATACCCGCTATGGCTCGGCTACGTGCTCATCGCAATCCTCGTTATCTACATACTCCTAAGGGGAGTAGCTGAGGTGGCGGAGGTAATGGCCGAGCGCAGTGAAGGCAAGGCTAAATAACTCACCTCACAATAATACTTGGTGGAAACATGAAACTCACAGCAGGCAAGGAGGCACCGGAAGTCGTCAACGCATTCATAGAGATCCCGATGGGCTCTGACATAAAGTACGAGTTCGACGAGGCCTCTGAGGTAATCAAGGTCGACAGGCTGCTCTACACGCAGATGGTGTACCCGATGAACTACGGCTTCATACCAGGGACAAGGGCAAAGGACGGAGATGCGGTCGACATACTTGTTATGAGCGAGAGGAGCTTCATGCCTGGCACTTACGTCGAGGCAAGGCCGATAGGCGTGCTGCTGATGCAGGACGAGGAGGGGCTGGACCACAAGATAATAGCCGTGCCCAAGGGCAAGGTGGACCCGAGCTTCGGCGACATAAAGGACATAAGCCAGATTCCCGACTTCAAGATAAAGAGATGGACCCACTTCTTCGAGCACTACAAGGAGCTCGAGCCCGGCAAGATGGTCAAGATAAAGGGCTGGGGCAACGCAGAGCAGGCGAAGAAGATAATCAAGGAGTCGATGAAGAAGAAGTGACTGTTCCTACAGGAAGCCTGTCTCCGCAACCTCAGATCCCATGCCCTCGAGATCCCTCTTGGGCAGTCCCTCTATCTTTATGCGGAGCGATATGGCGAACGCAAGTACGCCGAGTATCGCGGCTGCGAGGAAGGCGTAATCGAACCCAGCTATTGCGCTGGCTGATGTAGACGCCACGCTTATCGTTGGGTCAATTGCTGTTGCTATGGCTACGAACACAGCAAGGCCAAGCGGGAAGCCAAGACGCTGGGAGGTGTTTATGAGCCCGGAGGCCAGCCCCTCCTCCCCATGCTTCGCCCCTGCTATCGCAGCGAGGTTGAACGCAGGGAAGCCTATGGCAGCGCCAAGGGCCCATATCAGCATGCCGGGAAGCATCCCTATGTATCCCAGCTTGAGCGACAGTTGGGTTAGTATCGCCGAGCCCGCCACTATCAACGCGGTGGAGAGCAGCAATGTTCTCCTGAGTCCCAGATGGTCGGTGAACCAAGAGGTGCCCCACCCGCCTATCACAAGGAATATCGCAGCAGGTGGGAGGAAGCCCAATCCTGCGTATAATGGCGAGTAGCCGAGCGCCTGCTGCATGTATATCGTGATCAGGAAGCCGGTTCCGCCCACGATGGAGCCCACTATTATAGCGATCACGTTCGCCTTGAGCACCACGCCGCGCTTGAGGAAGCTTAGCGGCATCAAAGGTGCGTGGGAGCGCGACTCTATAACAAAGAACGCCGCCAGCAGGAGCAAGGCCAGGCCCAGCGGGATAAGCGTCTGCAGCGACGTCAAGCCATCGCTCGACGCCACTGTCAATGCATACACCAGCAGCATAAGGCCGAGAGTGACTGCAAGCGCGCCCGGGAGGTCAAGGTGCTTTGTATCGCTCCGCCCTGGCAGGCTGGGCATGAACCTCTGTATCAGCACGGCAGCGAATATGCCTATGGGCACGTTGATGAAGAGCACAGACC
>JAGWFU010000121.1 GCA_028867845.1 Microcaldota archaeon
GGCGAGCGGTAAGCCGATAATAGCGGTAAATGAGGGCGGGCCAAGGGAGACGGTAGTGGACGGAAAGACGGGTTACCTCACTAGCACGCCTGCAGAGATGGCCGCGAGGATGAGGGAGGTGGCAGAGGACAGTTCACTTGCTGAGAGGCTGGGCAGGAACGGGAGGAAGAGGGTAATAAGCAACTACTCGTGGGGCAGTTTCTTCAAGGGTTTCGACAGGGAGCTCAACAAGGTGTCCAGAGGCTAAGTGTGGACTGTCTCACTTCTCCTTGTAAAGCAGGCCGAGTATGCTTCCGATCAGAGCAAGCACGAGCCCTATGTAGAACCCTGCTCCGCCGAAGAAGCTTATTATGCTGAAGACGAGCGCGAGTATAGAGAACTTCTTTATCTTGGATGCGTCGCCCCTCCTTATCATTACCGCAGAGACTATCAGGACTATTCCGGATATGAGCCCGATGATTCCTTCAGCGGAGGCGGCTGCGGTAAGCGACGTTGCCGCGGTTGAGATTCCGTGCGTGCCGGATATCTGGGTTCCGGCCTCTGCATTGATTATAGAGGGGAACAGGTATGCGGCGGCCAGGAGGAACAGCGCAACAAGAAGCACGAGTATGCCGCCTATTAGCGTCAGCGCGAATATTGCGGTTGCGCTCTTGGCCATGTCAATACCTATCTCTTTGAGTCCCTCTTGGCCATCTCAAGCCTCTCCTTCTCAGCCTTTGCGGCGTCCTTCGCCGCGTCTATCGCGGCCAGCTCCTTCTTCGAGAGCGGGGGATTTATAGAGATGACGTACTTGGATATCACCTTGGATGCGAACTCCAGAACCCTCTTTATGTTGGCCTCTGTGCTCGTCCCTGTGCATATCATCTTGCCGTTCTTGAAAAGTATTATGACCGCCTTGGGCTCTGCTATCCTGAATATCGCCCCGGGGAACTGCTCGGGCTCGTAGTCAACGGCCTTCACCTCCTTGGAGAGGGCGTACAGGTCGATGACAGCGTGAAGGTCTGCGCTGACCACTATGTTCTGTATCTTTATCTGCGGGAGCTTCACAGGTCCTGCAGGGGCGGATTCCATCTTCGCAGCCGTCAAATCACCAAACAATTAATAAATTATGAAAGCAAAGGCTTAAATACAGAGTGACGATGATACAGATGATGAAGGCTTACGAAGGCGTCGGGGTGATAGGCGCGGGGCTGGTGGGCCTCTCGCTGGCCAGAGAGCTGGCCTCGATGGGGATCGATGTGACGGTGTACGACGGGAAGAGGAGGGTCTCGGATGGCGCGGACAAGGCATCGGGGATATTCTCAGCCGCAGGGCTTGGGAGGATAGACCTGCCTTACAAGAGCAGCGTGGTCAACAGGCTGAACGGCGCGACTTTGCATGCCGGGAAGGAGACACTGAGGGTGAAGTCTAAGGATATACAGGCGTATGTGGCGGACAGAGGGATGCTCGCGGAGGCAGCGATGAGGGAGGCTGAGATGGCAGGCGCGAAGATCGTGCTCAACAAGCGGCTCGGGAAGGCGGAGCTGCTCGAGATGTCGAAGGGCAACAGGATACTGATCGGAGCTGACGGAGCAGTGTCCACGGTAGCGAGCGCCTTCGGCTTCCCAGACATGA
>JAGWFU010000122.1 GCA_028867845.1 Microcaldota archaeon
TATCACTGTACGGCTCTGCGAAGCTTGCGGCAGAGGCAGAGATAACAGCATACTCGAACCTCTTTGGGTTCGATTACATGATATTCCGCCTGGCCAACGTGATAGGCCCAACCTCGGGCCACGGAATAATATTCGACCTGATCGAGAAGCTGAAGAAGGATCCCGCCAGGCTGGAGGTTCTTGGTGACGGCAAGCAGAAGAAGTCATACATAGAGATAGACGACTGCATAAGCGCGATGCTCCACGTGTGCGAGAAGGCAGGGCACAACGACATCTACAACATAGGCATAGAGGACCAGATAACAGCGGGCGAGATCGCCGATGCCGTGAGGGCCAAGTTCTCCCCCTCAGCCGAGATCGTGTACACGGGCGGCCGGGTGGGCTGGCCCGGTGACATACCCAACTTTCTCCTCAGCGTAGATAAGCTTAAAAAGACGGGATACTCATTCAAATGCAGGAGCTCTAGAGAGGCCGTGGCAAGCACGATAAGCAGGCTCTAGCTAGCTAATCCTAAGTGGTTACATGTCGGAAGATTTTAGCAACGGCGACAAGCTGAAGGCGGAAGCGATAGAGGCCCACAGGAGGAAGAGGGGCAAGATAGAGATCATAGGCAAGGTGGCAGTTGGCGGGACGAGGGACCTCGCAATGTACTACACGCCCGGCGTCGCGTACGCCTGCCTTGAGATAAACAAGAACAAGGAGCTCTCCTACGAGTACACCAACAGAGCCAACTCGATTGCTATAGTCACGGACGGCACCAGGATACTAGGCCTGGGCAACATAGGCCCCGAGGCCGGCATGCCCGTTATGGAGGGCAAGTCGCTGCTGCTCAAGAAGTACGGCGGAGTCGACGCCACTCCTATCGCGGTTGGCTCCACTGACGAACAGGAGATAATCAAGTTCATAAAGATGCTGGCGCCCACATACGGCGCGATCAACCTCGAGGACCTCGAGACCCCGAAGGCGATAAAGGTTCTGAGGGCCCTTGAGGCTGACCTTCCAATACCGATATTCCACGATGACAGCTATGGCACTGCGATAGTCACGTATGCAGGCTTGAAGAACGCGCTCAAACTTGTCGGCAAGAGGATAGGCAGCATAAAGATTGTGATAAACGGGGCAGGCTCAGCGGGATACGGGATATCCAAGCTGCTCCACTTCGCAGGCGCGAGGAACATAATCACCTGCGACAGGGAGGGCTCAATCTACAAGGGAAGGGGCAGCCACATGAACGTGGTGAAGGAGGAAATTGCGGAGTACACCAACAAGGACTCGGTGAAGGGCAGCCTTGTCGAGGTGGTCAGAGGAGCTGATGTCCTGATCGGCGTATCTAGCAGAGGAGAGTTCACCGCGGAGATGATAAAGTCCATGTCCGGGAAGCCGATCGTGTTCGCTCTTGCAAATCCAGACCCAGAGATAGATTACGACGTGGCAAGGGGTGCGGGTGCGGAAATCGTGGCAACAGGAAGGAGCGGCATACCCAACCAGGTGAACAACATGCTTGCCTTCCCAGGAGTGTTCAGGGGCCTTCTCGACACAAGGTCAAGCAAGA
>JAGWFU010000022.1 GCA_028867845.1 Microcaldota archaeon
GCATACTGGCTCAAGGCATACCTTGTGCCTGAGGGTAGCAGGTACGGCATAGGCAAGGCAGCGGTCAACCTGGTCAAGCTGATGGACGGCGAGCGCGTCGAGCAGATAATCAACACGAGGGTCTTCGCATCCAACTTCCTCACGTTCATAACAAGGAAGGGAAAGATAAAGAGGGTCACAGCGGAGAGCTTCTCTCATCCTAGGTCAAACGGCATACTCGCAATGCCCATACTCGCAGGCGATGAGCTAGCAGATGTCTGTGTATCAGACGGCAAGTCTGAGCTGTTCATAGCGACCAAGGCGGGCAAGGCGCTAAGGTTCAAGGAGACCGACATAAGGCCGATGGGAAGGTCGGCGCACGGAATAAGGGGCATACGGCTCGGCGCCACTGACTCAGTAGTCAACATAATACCCGCCCACGAAACGGAGCTTGTGGCATCCATCACGGAGAAGGGCTTGGGCAAGGTCACAGAGCTCAACAAGTACAGGCTCCAGAAGAGGGGCGGCAAGGGCGTGATAAACGTCAGGCTGAAGGACAAGACCGGCGGCGTGGTAAGGTCGCTGAAGGTCGCGAACGAGGACAACATACTCATGATAAACTCCAAGGGGCTATCGATAACATTCCCGGTCAACACCGTGAGGGTGACCGGAAGGGGGGCAAGCGGAGTCAGGCTGATGAAGCTCGACGCTGGCGCAAGGATAGTCGACGCAAAGACAATTAAGTCACAGCCAATGGTTTAGGGAGGCGGCCGCATGCTCTACCTCTGGCTTAACGTGCTACTCGCTTTCATAGTGGGCGCATTCTGGATAGCGATGGCCAGCACTGCTGCCGACAGGTTCGGAAGCAAGCTCGGTGGCCTGATCGGCGGCATGCCCTCCATGATAATGATTGCCCTAGTGTTCATCGGGCTATCACAAGGAATCACGCCTGCCCTGGAGACCGCCTACGCCTTTCCCATCGCATATGGCGCTACTGTGCTCTTCCTTCTCGCGTACGCAGTCATCTGCAGGCGCAACCAGCTCGCAGCGATGGGCGCTGCGTTTGCCATATGGATAGCGATATCAACGGTCGCCATAGCTTTCAGGATAGACGATCCTGTGTACGGAATCACGTTCTACCTCATCACATACCTGTTTTGCTATATCGCCATGGTAAAAGTCCTAAAGATTCCCTCTTTAGGAAAGGCAACCTTCAAGTCCACTACACGGCAAAGAATAGTGCGCAGCATTCTTGGTGGTGCCGTTATAGCTTTCGTCGTGTTCGTGTCAAGGGTTGCAGGTCCTGTATACGGCGGTATATTCGGCGGCTTCCCGATAGTGTTCAGCTCGCTGCTAATAATCAGCTACAAGACCGGGGGCGCCAAGTTCTCTAGGGCGATTGCGAAGTCTCTGGCCCTCACAGGCATATCTACCACCATATACATAGTCGCAATAATCTACCTCTACCCTGCATACGGCGTGGTGGCAGGCACGATATCGGGTTATCTCATTACGATACTATGCGGCGCCTTGATATACAAGTATCTCAAGGGAGTATAGAAGCGTGGCTATATCGCCCAGTACTTCTTCGTCCTTATGAATGTCTTCTGCGCCTCAAGCAGGTCGATGAAGAAATCCCTGTCCTCGTGCTTGAACATCATCAGCGTCCTCGCTGCTGTCTTCGCGCCTACGCCGTAGACAGAGAGGGCGATAGCTGCCCTACCACCGTATGAATCCATGAGGCTCGCATATCTCATCATCTCCTCGTAAGTCTTCCTCTCCCCTACCGTGATCCTCTTGCCTGCACGCCTCTTCTCTACCAGCTCCTTGTAGCCCTCGTTATCCACAGATATCAAAGGACTTCCGCAGCTGTCGCAGGTCATCTTCCCTGCGCCCTTTATTTCGGAGAGCTTCCTAGAGAAGCTGAAGCCACAGTAGGTGCATATCAGCTTCACCTCCTTCTTGAGTATGTGGTTCGCAAAGGATTCGACCAGTTCAGAGTTGGGAGTTAGCGGAGTTATCAGCTCCCTGGTGTAGTGGGCGGCGTTGAGTATCGCCTTTGACAGCGGCGAGAGCCTCTGCACCGCCATCTCCCTTACCTTTATCTCCCCTGACCTTATGCGCTTGACAAATCCAAGCGCCGAATCGACGTCAAAATTGTTCTCCATTATCTCCCTTGCGACTTCGTCATAAACAGGCGTCTTGTCCAGCACCTTCATCAGCCTCTTTGCCATCGACTTCGACACCACCGCATCCCTGTCTATTATGCCGAACAGCTTGGCGACCACTATGAACTTGTAGCGGAAGAGCTCCGATTCTTCTACGGCATCCCTGACCTGCTCCTTGAACGCCTCCGTGCGTATCCTCGACATCACGCTGCTTACCTTTGTGCTTCCGGGAAGCTCGATCATTATTATGTAAGGCGACGTCCTCACGTTGACGCTGGCTCCTGTCTTCATGCTGATGAGGTGCGCCAGCACCCTGGCCAGCGCATCATTGCCCTTTGTCCCAAGTGCAGTGTAGAGTATCTTGTACCCCTCGAACTCCTCGACCACCATCTCCTTAGGGCTAAGGCCGAAAGAACTCTTCTGGTCTGCCGAGAAAACAGCTATCCTCTTCCCTAGATGCTGATCCACAACATGGAGCTTATCCAGCTCGCCCCCTTCCTGGACCAGGGAGAACACCCTTCTCGCCACCTCCCCACTTACGGGTATGTCCTCTCCTACCCAGTCTGGCACTGCCGCATCGATGTCCATGCTGGGCTCTACGCTTATAACATCGTTGTCTATGCTCACCACCTTCCAAGGCAGGCCCTTTGTTATGAACACCGAGCCCTCCTCCACGTTGTTGGCAACGAACCTCTCGTCAAGCGTGGATATTATCCTGTTCTCGACTATGTTCTTCACCACGAGCCTCTTCACGTCTGGTATAACACTCAGGTGGTCGTAGTAGTACATGCGCGTCCTTGGCCCGCTGGTCACTGTCTTTCCGTCGAAGCCTATCAATCTCTGTTCTGTCATGAAGACGAGCAGCTTGGCTAGGTATTCGGATGGGAAATTAGAGTACAGGTGCGATCCTCTTATCATCCTGCCTAGATCATCGATGCTTATGCTGCCTCTGTCCAGCGCTATGCCGCATATCTGGTTGCACAGAACGTCGACGGCGTTGACGTGCATCGGGAAGTTCTCCAACGTCTGCTCCCTCAAGTTTGCCAGTACCGCCGACGATTCTATCGCCTCAAGCAGACTGGGTGCCATTATCACTCCCCTTGCCACTCCTGAGTGGGTGTGTCCGCTCCTTCCCACACGCTGAGATATCCTCAGCGCCTGCCTAGGAGATCCGTACTGCACCACCAGGTCGATGTTGCCTATGTCAATCCCCAGTTCAAGTGAGCTGGTCGCTATTATGCCCTTGAGCTCGCCTTCCTTGAAGCGCCTCTCTATCTCTATCCTCTCCTCCCTGTCGAGCGAGCTGTGGTGCACGCCTATGCCGCCGAACGGCATCACCTTGTCGAGGTAGACAAGCCTGCTGCCCAGTGCCTCCACCACCTGCCTTGTGTTTGCGAATATGAGGGTAGAGCGCGAGCCCTTGACCAGTTCCGCTATGCCCTCGAGCCTGGCCGCGGCCTGGTCGTCGAGCCCGAACCTCTCCTCCATCTCCCTCATCGCGGCCCTCGGCCTTGTCGGGAACGCTATCTCAATCTCAACAGTCTTCTTCCCTGACGCGCTGGCCAGCTCCCACTTCCTCTGGCCGCAGAGATAGGCACCTGCGGTCTCGGGGTCTCCGACAGTCGCGCTTATGCCAATCCTCTGGAAGCCCGGAGCCATTGCCTCAAGCCTCTCCAGTGCGAGAGAGAGCTGCGCCCCCCTCTTGCTGTGGTAGAGCTCGTGTATCTCGTCAACTATGACCGCCTTGACGTTCCTAAGGGCAAGGCCTATCGTCCTTGTCGGCAGTATGCTCTGCAGCGTCTCTGGGGTTGTTATCAGAAGGAATGGCGCCACGCGCGCCTGCCTCGCCCTCTCGCTCTGCTTTGTGTCGCCGTGCCTTACAGACACTGATATGCCGGCCTCCTTTCCTATGGCATCCAGCCTCTTCACCATGTCCCTGTTGAGCGCCCTCAGCGGCGTTATGTATATCACGCCAACACCGTCGCCCAGTCCCTGCTTTATCATCCTCTCCAGGACAGGCAGCACAGCCGCCTCTGTCTTCCCCGCGCCAGTTGGCGCTATTATCAGGCAGTTCCTCCCGCTCTCCACTATCGGTATCGCTATCTTCTGTATCTCCGTGTACGCCCCACGGCTCTTGAGAAACGAGTCGTAGACTCCCATCGCCACACCAGCTATACCAGTCCCTTCCTCCTGTGGATCTCAAGCGATATCCTCCAGGAGGCCACTATTATCAGTATTCCCGCAATCACTATCGCTATCACAAGAGGGGTGAAGAAGCTGAGGTAGACGTTCTGGCCACCCTGTGCCGAGACGCCCTCTGCCACTCCGAAGTACTTTGCGGTGCCGTTGACGTATCCGTAGGGGACCTGGCTGAAAGACAGCCTTCCGGTGCTGCCCGCATATCCCTTGTACGCGGAGCCGTTCTTGAAGCTGAGCTCAACGCTCGCGTTCAGCGGCGTTCCCACAAGGGATCTTGCGGTGATGTTGACGTTGAATACCTGGGTATTGAAGTAAAGCATGCCCGAGGTCGCTGGCGCTATCGCCCTGTTGACCAGCACCTGCGCGCCCTTGTAATCTATGTACTGTATGTTGTAGCTCTGGTTGGCAAAGAGATAGGTGCCGTTCGCTCCCACCAGCGCTCCGCTTATGTTGTAGTAGACGCTGCCCTGCAGTCTGTCGCCATAAGCGTCCTGCGCCACCGGCACAACCATATACTGCCTGCCGTATATCGCGCTGATGAAGGTCGGCCCCCCTGCGCTAATCGTTATGTTTCTTGTCGAATTCCCGTTGCTCCACTCCTTGAAACCGAGCCTCGTGCCGTTGCCTATCGGCACGAACTCTGTCCCCAGGGTTATCCTTGCCGTCGAGTTGGCGTCGTACCATCCCGATCCTGTAGTGTTGCCGTATGCCGTAGTGGCGTTTACCATGTACTGGGTGTCCCAGTATAGCATGACATCAGTAGGCATGGCCGCAACTAACCTAAGTTCGGGTGCTGTGCCGCCGCTGCTCCAGTGATCAAACACCACGCGCCTGCCGTATCCTGTGTTTATCTTTGTGGCGTTGAGGCTGAGCTCCACAGAAGAATTGGCGTCGTACCATCCCGTGCCTGCAACTGAGCCGTACGAGGAGCCCGCGCCCACGTAGTACTGCCTCTGCCACAACGCATTCTCCTGGATGTTGCCGTTCATTGTTATCGTTACGTTGTTCTGGTCCCCTGTGTATGAGCCGGTGCCTGTTCCCGACCATCCCGCGAATACCTCCCTGGTCCCGCTGCTCACGTTCACCGCCGCAGGTGCGCCGATCTGGAGATTTGAGTAGGCTGTGTAGTTCACGCTCCTTGTCAGGTTCCCGTACTGGCTCTGTATCTGGAGCCCGTAGCCCAGGCTCCATAGCCTTGCGTTGGTCTGCACCGGGATCCCAGAGCCAACAACGAAGTAGTTTATCTGGTTGTTCACCTCCTGCACCCCGTAGGGATTGGAGAGGCTCTCCAGGCTTCCCTTCCCATAGCCGGTGTAGGACATCGCGTTGGGCACGTACTTGAAAGAGGACCCGTCGTAGAACTTTAGGTTCTTGAAGTATACCTGCGCCAGCTTCTGCATGTTGCTCGATGTATCGGCCACCTCAGCGAAGGCGGAGGGCGGGTTCGCCCCCGAGGCAGAGGTGCCGAGGTTCACGCTGCCTACTGTCTGGTTGTCGAAATACACGGTCCATGTGTTGCCGCTCGACTGGAACGCGTAGTTGTGATAGGTTCCATTCGCCCCCGCAGAGCCGTCCTGCCCTATGCTGCCGTAGAAGCTCTGGCCAGGGTCCTTTGCCGGGAAGTACTCCCAGAACCAGGTGGGCTTGCCCGCGGTCACGAAGGTGGCGCCGCTGCAGCCTGTGGGCGTGCAGCTGGTGGGGAAGTCCCCGCTGTTGTTGGTTATCTCGTATCCCGCCTGTATGAAAGCGCCGTTGCTGAGCGACTCGCCGACCCAGAAACCCAGCGAGCCGTCGGATATGTTCTGGTAAATGGTCTGTATAGCCACGCTCGCCCCCTGGTTCTGCGCCGAGGTGTATGTCCCAGTGGCGCCGCTCTGGAACCAGTACTGTGCGTGCGCAAGATTGGCAGAACCTGCGAGTAGGAGGACGGCAGCAAATAGCCCCCACGCGACGCTAAACCCTCTCATGGTCCATACCCAGCTCGTCGAGCCGTTTTATTACCCTTTCCCTATCTGGGGCTTTTATACTTTTCCATTCGATGACGGCGGTCTCCACCGCCTCCCCGCTCCTCTCGACAGCCTGGGCTATCATCTCAACGTTGAGCGCGTATGCTGGCATTATGTGGCCGAATGCGTACCTGCCCTCAAGCGCAAGCCTGGTGAACTTCTGCGGGTAGTGTGTGCCGCCTATGCCTATCGCAACCTTGCCATATTCGGCATCCAATCCCGAATCCATGGCATCCGCCACTGCAGTGGCGAGCAGCCTCCTGTTGGCTTCACTGGCAGCGAAGTCCGGATTGCCACCCATCTCCACAAAAAAGGAGGGATGTTCGGCGAGTGGCCCATGGTGTGTAGCCTCATAGGTCGTGCTTTCAGGCGCAACCGCGCCTAACGATTTAAGCATTGAGAGCATCGCCGCAGGCGCAGCTGTGCTGAGACTAAGCGGTTCACCCCCAAGCTCCGCAGAAGACGACCAGTTGCCAGTCGAATGGGCAGTGAACGAACCAACACCTCCAGAGCTCTTGTGTTGGCTTAAGAATATTATTGTGCCATCAACAATCTTGTCTATCATGTCGGCCCTGAAGAGCGGCACATCCACCTCCAACAGCGAGGCATCGTTGTTCTTGAAAAGCCTGTGCCCCCTCAACTCTCCAGCCTCCTCGAAGCCTGCAATCCCCTTCAGCTCAGAGGCCCCGCCCAGCGAGATTGAATCGGCAGTCGAATAAACCAGGGTGGTGCCCATCGTCTCACTCGGAAAAGGTTAAAAGGGTTGGTTGCGCATCAGGTACGGTGCAAAGATGTTTTACAACTACCTGGCACTTGCATTCTTTATAATCATAGGGCTACTGATACCCACATCGATAATACTCACGTCCAAGATGCTGGGCAGAAGGGTACCGGGGAACCGGGTGAAGAACGCTCCCTACGAGAGCGGCGAGGCCACCATCGGCGGCTCGAGGGACGTGGACAACGAGTACCTTCCCTATTTCATGCTCTTCCTGCCGTTCGAGATAGTGATCGCAGTCATAATCCTCTGGTCGACGGTCGCGAGGGGCATAGGTTATAATACGAGCATTGAGATTATAGGCCTGGCGATACTGTCCATGGCTATGGCGCTGGTTGGATACAAGTTCGTGCGTGGTAGAGATGGCTGAGCAGGCACCGTACACCCAGGAGCAGTTCCTCAACTCCGAGAAGGAGATGGACAGGCTCCTGCAGGACTCGGCCAAGAAGTACAAGGCGCCCGTGAACGCGGTCTTCGCCAAGCTCAGCGACCTCACCAAACTCACAGCAAAGGATCTCGTCAGGTGGGGCAGGTCGAACTCCCTGTGGCCGGTGCAGTTCGGCCTGGCATGCTGCGCAATGGAGCTGCTGGACTTCGGCTCGGCAAGGATAGACGCAGAGAGGAAGGGATACCTGCTGTTCAGGGGAACCCCGAGGCAGACGGACGTGATGATAGTCGCGGGATGGGTTACCAAGTCCATGGTGCCCAGGGTGAAGAGGCTGTACGAGCAGATGGCGAAGCCCAGCTACGTCATCGCCTATGGCGAGTGCGCCACATGCGGCGGGCCGTGGTGGGAGAGCTACAACATAATACAGGGGATAGACCAGGTGCTGCCCGT
>JAGWFU010000123.1 GCA_028867845.1 Microcaldota archaeon
CTGGCATAGTGGGGGACGTGATAACAGACATAGCCTACCAGGGAGCGTCGAAGCTGGGCTTCCAGGTGTTCAACAACTACCACATACCCGAGTCTGTGAGGAAGGACACGATGGTGATAGGCATAAGCTGCAGCGGCAACACAGCGGAGACGTTGATGTTCGTGTCCGAGGCGGAGGCCAGGGGCATAGGCGGATACGCGATAGCATCGGGAGGCAAGATGGAGGAGTTCGCTAAGGGCAGCAAGAACTTCGGCTTCATAAAGAGCCTGATGCTGAAGGTGCAGCGAGCCTCGTTCCCAGGACTCATATTCCCGCTACTGAAGTTCATGTCGGAGAACGGCATACTGGAGATAAGCGGCGGCGGCATGGAGGAGGCAATAAGCTGCATGGAGAAGGTGAGGGACGAGTGCAAGGTGCTCGACCCCTCGAGGAACAGGGCGCTGAGCATAGCGCTGAAGATAGTAGACCACGACAAGTTCTTCATACCGATAATATACGGCTCGAGGAGAACAAGGGCAGCTGGCAGGAGGTTCAGGCAGTCGCTCAACGAGAACTCCAAGGTGCACGCGTTCAGCGGCGAGATACCCGAGGTGTGCCACAACTCCATAGTCGGATGGGATTCGGAGTACTCGGTAACGCAGCACGAGATAATACCGGGCCACAAGATAAGGAGCATTCCGGTCCTGCTCAGGTTCGACGACGACCCAGGGGAGATAAAGGCCAGGTTCGACGTGATGGCGCAGCTGCTCGCTGAAGGCGGAGCCGAGGTCATAGACGCGCCCTACACGGGCAAGGACCACCTCTGCAAGACCATGACGATGATCTACTACCTTGAGTACGTAACCTACTACGTTGCGATACTGAGGGGAGTGAACCCGATAGTCACGCCATCGATAGACAAGCTCAAGTCGAGGCTTGCGGCGATGGACAAGGGGTACTGAGCTTATCCAGACAGGGAACATGTTATGTCTAGGAGCGGCAAATGCCCCCGACGCAACATACGCAGCAGCCCAACGCGCAACCTAATTATGTGGGGGAGGAGCTACTCCAGCTCCTCCACCCTGACTATGGTCACCTCCCCGTCGGTGAACAGCCTGTGGTACCTGTGGGACTTGTCCGTCCTTATCCTGTCCACAGCCTCCTCAGGAGTCCCGCTCTCCCCGAGTTCCACCTCTGCGATCACCACGAACTGCGGCGTCGGCGTAGTCTTCACGTAAGATATCTTGTAGTTTTTCTTCATATGCCCACCAGCGTAATCCTCATCCATGTGCGCGGCTCGCGGCGGCACAGAATCTCTTGTAGATTCTGTGCGATATGTTGCCGATTACGTATTCGATATTATTTTCCCCTACCAGCCTGACCTTCACAATGCGGTTCCTCCCGTCGTCGTCGGCATACACCTCCTGCACGACTGGCATACGTATCAGAGCCTCGGCGAGTTCCTCTATACCCGCCTTCACATTGCCAAGGCGCAGCCTGTGCCACCTTGCCCTGGGCTCCGCTAACGTGTTTGTATCT
>JAGWFU010000124.1 GCA_028867845.1 Microcaldota archaeon
CGTCGGCAATGCGGTAGTCTTGAGGCACTCCAGTAACGTGCCCATGTGCGCTATGGCGATAGAGGATGCATTTAGACAGGCAGGCTTTCCTGATGGCGTATTCAGGGCAGTGATAACTGACCGCAGGGCTGTGCCAAAGATGATAAGGAGCAGGTACGTTGACGGGATCTCATTCACAGGCAGCACTGATGCAGGAAGGAGCATCGCGAGGCTTGCTGCAAACAGCATAAAGAAGTGCGTTCTCGAGCTCGGGGGGTCGAATCCATTCATAGTGCTAAGGGATGCGGATATCGCGCTTGCGGCAAAACAGGCGGTAGAGACAAGGATGCCCTCTTGCGGCCAGAGCTGCTCTGCGTCAAAGAGGTTCATAGTGGTCAATCAGGTTGCGGATGAGTTCGAGAGGCAGGTAATTGCTCATGTAAGGTCTCTCAAGATCGGCAACCCGGGAGACGATTCAACGAACATAGGCCCTCTTGCGAACATGCAGCAGGTCAGCACCATTGAAGACCAGGTCAGTGACGCGCGCGAAAGGGGCGCAAAGGCGGAGGTCGGCGGCCAGAGGCATGGCAAGGTCGGATGTTTCTACGAGCCAACAGTGATAACAGGCGTTAAAAGGAACATGAGGGTCATGAAGGAGGAGGTCTTCGGGCCTGTCATCCCGATAATAAGGGTAAGGGACGAAGAGGCTGCCATAAAGCTTGCAAACGATACCGAATTCGGTCTTGGCGGCAGCGTCTGGACCACAGACCTTGCTAGGGGAGAGGCCCTTGCAAGGCGCATAGTTGCCGGTGTTGCCTGCGTTAACAGAGGGGCAAGTTCTGACAACAGGCTCCCGTTCGGCGGAGTGAAGAAAAGCGGCATCGGCAGGGAGTTCTCGAGGTACGGAATGCTAGAGTTCGCGAACATCAAAACCGTGATAATCGCATGAGCAGCGCCACGTTCAACGAGCCCTAAACATAAGTATTTAAAAGATTTCTTAGCTTATATCTATCAGTAAAATAACGTGGGTATTGGAAGGGCTCAGTGTAACAAATCAGATGTTTTAATGACAAAATATGTGCTAGTTTCTGACAACACGCTCATACACAACTTCAGGAACTTCCCTCTGCTCGACTTCCTGCCCTCTGCACCTGCAAGCCATGTGCCGGGGCCTGTCTACAAGTTCCTGAGAGGTGTGCCAGCGCCTGCGCTGCCAAACGGCGAGGCGAAGTTCGCGCCGTACGGCATGAGGAAGCTGGAGGTATCCATGACCAACGGTGGCATAAAGCCCGAGGACATAGCGGTCGCTCATCCGGATCATCTTCAGAACTTCATCAATGACGACACCGAGATAGTCGCAGTCCACACAATGGACCCGATGGGTCTCGGCCCGACTACGATGTCGTACTACGCGCTGTTCGGCGGTTCTGAGATAAGGCCCTGGGTCAGACAGGAGTGGGACGAGTTGATAGGCAGGATCAACGCCCTAAGGGCGGGGAAGAAGGCCAAGCTAATGATAGGCGGTCCTGGCGTAT
>JAGWFU010000023.1 GCA_028867845.1 Microcaldota archaeon
TTGTGAGCACCCTCAACGCCTCGATTAGCTTGGTCGTGTCCCTCGAGTCCTTCGCCTCTATCGCCTTAGTCACTACAGGCTTGGAGTAGTGGGTTATGTGCTCGAACGGCTCCACCTTGTCCTCGCTGAGCGTGTCTCCTATGGATATGTCCCTGAGTCCTATCAGCGCAGATATGTTGCCTGCAGGCATGGAGTCCACTATGACCCTGTCCTGTCCCATGTACACCCCGACCTGCTGTATCTTCTGCTTGTTCGCCTTGCCGGATATGTTGAGTTCCGTTCCCTTCTTTATTGTGCCGGAGAATATCCTTGCTACTGCTATCTCTCCGCTGTGTTGATCGTAAATTATGTTGAAGACAACCATGCACGCCTTTGCAGACGCATCTACGGCCATCATCGCCTTCGCCTCAGTGCTCTCCAGGTCGCCGTGCCATATCTGGGGCAGCCTGTACCTCTGCGCCACGTTGGGCGACGGCAGGTGGTCTATTATCATAGCCAGCACCACGTCCTCTATCGGGGCCACTTCCTGCAGCTTCTTTATCCCCTCCTCTCCCTGCGAGCTGTACTCGAAGACCTGCTTGAAGTTGACGTTGTTCTTTACCATGATGTGCTTGGACACCGCCCACCTGTCGTACGCCGAGCCGAACGCCACGCTGCCGTTCTCCACGCTGACGTTCCACTTGCCCACGAACTCCTCGGGGCAGTAGTTGTCTATGAGCTTGTTTATGTCGCCGATAAGTGTAAGCAGTCTCTCGAAGGTCTGTTCTGGTGTGAGCCTCAGTTCGGTGAGCAGTCTGTCTACCTTGTTCACGAAGAGTATCGGCTTGGCCTTCTCCTTGAGCGCCTGCCTCAGCACGGTCTCGGTCTGCGGCATCACGCCCTCGACCGGGTCCACTACCAGTATAACTCCGTCGACAGCCCTCATGGACCTTGTGACGTGTCCGCCGAAGTCGACGTGTCCCGGAGTGTCTATGAGGTTGATTATGTAGTCCTTGCTCTTGTACTCGAAACCGAGTGAGATGTTGGCGGACTTGATCGTCATTCTCCTGTCCTTCTCTATGGCCTCGTAGTTGGTGTAGAGGACGTCTCCGGAGACGCTCTTGGATATCAGGCCAGCCTTGACCAACAGCGAGTCTGTGAGCGTGGTCTTTCCGTGGTGGACGTGGGCGATTATCGCCATGTTCCTGATCTGGTCGATATTGCTCATTAGCTTTGAGATTTCTTCCACTACGAATTCCTTCCTGACCATGATAATCAGCCTTACTTGGCGCTCCTTGCCATGCGCTCTATCTCGTTCCTCCTCTTTATCGCGTAGCTGTTGACGTCGAAATTGGATGCGAGGAGCAGCTCGTTCGCGAGCGCCTGCGCTATGGTCTTCTTGGCGCTGAACGAGCCTATGATCGTCGCCATCGCTATGTTCCTCAGGGCGACGTCGAGCCTCCTGCTCGCGCTTATGTCTACAGCGACGTTCGAGGTTATGCCTCCGTAGACAACTCTCGTGGTATCCTCTATCGGGGCTGTGGCCTCCAGTGCGTTAATCAGAATCTGCAGCGGGTTCTTCCCTGTCTGCTTGTTTATCGTGGCGAATGCTGCCTCCACTATCTTCATCGTCTTGAGCTTCTTCCCCTGCAGGCGTCCCTTTGTCCTTATCACGTGGCCGCCTATCCTTGCTCCTGTTCCTCCCCTCATGAGTGTGTTCTCCAGCCTCTCCACGATGTTTATCTCAGCCTTTGAGAAGTCCTTCTGGCTTCCCCTCCTGTATGTGGTGGGGTATGCAAGAGGCTTCAGGTTCAGGTAGTTCCTCAGGCTGGGGTCGTGTATCTCGACCTCGTAGCTGTACTTGTCGAAGAGAAGCGTCTCAGGACCCTGTGAGTCTGAGACTGTAGCCTCGGGCTTGGGCGCAGGAGCCTTCCTCTTCGGCTTTGCTGCCTCCTTCGGCGCCTCCTGTACGACCTGAACTGTTTGGGTCTGAGTCTCTTCAGCCATCTAATCATTATCTCTTTGGTTTCTCCTTCCTGCCCGTCCTTATCATCTTGAGGTTCACTCCGTTGACCTCGATTACCTTGTACTTCATCCCTGGTATGCATCCCATCTGTCCCCTCTGGGAGCCTCCCATTCCCTCGATTGTGACCTCGTCGTGCTCGTCTATGAACCCGACCGATCCGTCTCCCGGAACGAACGCGCCTACAGTCTTGCCGTTCTTTATCAGCTGCACACGTACGCACTTTATCTGCCCTGAGTGGGGCTGCTTCTGTCCCACCGCGAACTTCTGCAGAACCAGCGCCTTTGCCCTCGGGACAGTTCCCATAGGGTCGTACTTGTCCTTGAGCTTGAACATCTTCCTCTTCAGCCACTTCTTGAGCAGCCTCTGGTGCTTCCTCCCCCTTACCAGTTTTCTTGCTGCGAATTCTCCATTTGGCAAATCATCACGTCAATAGTTTTCATCCAGTATCTTTGAGTTCCCCGCCTCTATTACCGAGAGGGCAGAGACAGAGAAGGGCTTGCCGCACAGGGAGCCGAGCTCCATGGAGTTGCCCTTCATAGTGAGCACGCGTATGTTGGCTATCTTTGCGAGGTGCATTATGTCCTCTGTCGTCTCCTTCAGGTTGTTCGAGGCGAGCACGATGACCTTCGCCTTGTGCGACTTTATCGAGTGTTCCACGCTGTTCAGGCCTATGGCTGTCTCGCCGCTGTCTACTGCTAGACGTATATCCTTCGCCAAATCAGCCAAATCAATCACTTTCCTTGAAGAAATTGCCAGTAGAAACTGTCAATTAGACGTACTAAGTTATTGGGGGGAAAGGTATATATAAGTTATATCGGTATCTACTCGTATCCGAGTAATAGTGGTATGATGCGAGCTGCAAGGGGCCAATCGGCCATGGAGTACCTGATGACCTACGGGTGGGCCATCCTGGTGATAGCCATAGTCCTTGCGGTCCTGTTCTCCTTAGGCCTATTCAACGCCAGCACCTACGGGGGAAGGCAGCATTCGGGATCGTGCGCTGTCCAGAGGCCTTATGGACCAGGCACCACGCAGCAGATAAGCCTGGCCGGAGTTTGCAACGGGCAGCTACCGCAGTTCGTAACTTTAATGAACGGCAACCAAAATGGCGTAGGGAGCTATGTCGATATACCTTATCAGAGCAGTTTGGTGACAAATAGTTTTACTGTGACCGCGTGGATTAAGGAGAAGGGTCCGCTTACTGGCTATCCTGATTTTATATCTAACGGAGGTAATGGCGCATATAGCGTCTTTTTATGCCAGCCCGGAGGCGCAGCCGGCAGCACTGTGAACTTCTGGATTAATAATCATGGTAATGGGAACAACTGTGCAGCTGGAGGAGCAGTATACTACAATATATGGTATTTTGAGGCCCTGACTTACAACGGCTTTGTAGCAAATCAGTATCAGAACAACACTTTGGTTTACACTCAATCGTTTTCAACAACTCCATCCACAGGTAGTGATTTGATTATAGGGGGTTATCCCACTACGCCAACTGAGGGGTTGTGGAATGGATCCATAGCCAACGTGCAGATATACAGCACTGCACTCTCTTCGAACGACATAACTGCTATTTACTTGGAGGGCATAGGCGGTGCCCCGATAAACCTTCCCAACCTCCTTGGATGGTGGCAACTAAATGGCGACGGCAATGACTATAGTGGTAATGGGTATAACGGCGCCACATCCAACGTCATCTGGACCTCCCAGTGGACCAACGGCTACACAGTACCATGACTAGTTCTGCACTGCTGAACCGCAACCTGCCGGCTGGTTGAAGTCGTTGCTGAGTATCGAGCGTAAGTATCGAAGGTAGGGTATGTCGGCTATCGCCGCCCCCTGCACCTGACTGAGCAACGCGGGATAGTTTGAGTACTGCATGTCCAGCCTAGGATATTACTTACCGCGCTTTGCGGCTCTGGACATCTCATCCTCAATCCTTCCAAGGTCGAAGAGCATCGCGCCCTCCCCCTTTGCGAGCCTCTCCATCCCTTGGGTGAATCCTCCTTTGCTGAACAGCGCGAAATGCTCCCTCCTTTTACCGTTCCTCCACCGGACCAGCGCTGCCTTCCTCTTAAGATCCGAGTATACATCAGCGCCCAAAGGGCCACTGGTCCATTTGCACTCACCGAACAGTATGTCGCCGGTGTTGCCGTTGAGCGCAACCACGTCTATCTCTTCCTCGTTTGTCCCGATCCGCCTGGCCGGATCCCTTCCCCACCATCTCCCTATCTCGGTTATTTCGAACCCGTGCTCCATTCTGCTTAGGGACTGGAGCAGGAACTCCGTAGAGAAGCGCTCGAACCTGCGGGATGAGAGCATGTCCAGCTCCCCGACTATTGTTTTTGCGGCCTCGTCCCGCTGCCCGGCGTCCAGCATCCCCATCTTGGGGTACAGGTTTGTGAAATAAAAGTTGGTGAAGTTATCGGCGACTACATAGTTGCCCTGCTTGGATAACCTGGTCCTTGAGGACGAGGCGGCGGGGTATTCCTTCGCCAAAAGGCCGACCTGCTCGAGGAGCGTGGTGTATCTGCTCAGGTTGTTCTGGTTTATGCCTATTGCATTGGCTATCTCATTGGGCTTGCGCAGTCCGTTGGCCACTGCGTTGAGCACAGCTATATATCTCCTGTCGTTCCTAACCTCTTCTGAGAGGAGAAGGGATGGCTCGGACAGGAATGCGCTCCCTTCCGCAACCATGCTATTTACTATCCCTCCGATTCCTCCCTTGAATCCGCCTGTTAGCCCATAATAAGCAGGTATCCCGCCGAGGATGAAATACAGCCTCAGCTTGTCGACGAAGGTGATGCCGCGGGGCATGAGTTGGGCCGCGTACCTAAACGGAAGGGTCTTCAACCTTAATATTGTGGAACTGCGCCCATAAAGGGGGGCGGAGTAGTTGAGCACCTCGCTGTGCATCATGCTCGTGCTGGATCCGCTCAGTATCAGCACCGCTTTCCCCTTGCTGAGGTACATGTCCCAGGATCTTTGCAGCTTTGATGTGAGGCTGGGGTCTGCCCTGGCCAGTTTTGGGTACTCGTCTATGGCAAGTATCGGCGCGGATTTGGATTCCAGCGATTTCTTATGAAGTTTGTAAAGTATGGGTTCTATGTCCCTCGCCGGGAACCTGTAGAGCTCCTCATCCCCTATCTGGTGCCCGACTATTCCGGAGATTATGGCGAGCTGCTCCTGCAGCGGCTGGTCCGTGGCCAGATAATAGGAGGCGTTTTTGCCCTTGAGGTACCTGTTTATCAGCTCAGTCTTCCCGATTCTCCTCCTTCCATACACTACGACTAACCTGGCTTTGCTCCCGCTGCCTTCGAGTGCTGAGAGTTCCTCGTGCCTGTCAACAAATTTATCAATCATAATATCTCCATCAATATATGATGTAGATAAATTGATATATCTTTGTTTAGAAGGCGATGTTGCTCCGCGGCAATAGCCGCCTATGGGGTACCTGTATGGAATCAGCTAGTGATGTAGGCGTTGCACCCTGCCGGCTGGTTGAAGTCGTTGCTGAGTATCAGGCGCAAGTATCCCAGATATGGTATGTCTGCAACCACTGTCCCTTGGATCTGGCTGAGCAAGGCGGGATAGTTCGAGTACTGCATGTCGAGACCTGGATTGTTGTCCCCTTTTGTGAGAGTGTAGTAAGTTCCGCTGGCGTTTAGCACCGTGTACACCCTGTGGACTATGTACCTGTCCCCGAGCTGGTAGAAGTAGTCCTGCGGCACGGTCTGGTAGACAACTATGGAGTTGTTCCTGTCGCCGGTTACTGAGTGGCCGTTGACCGTTATGCCTGTTACGCTCGCCTCCTGCGCCACTGTGCCGTTGCTGTATTTTATGTTGGCTATGCCGCAGGTGTACTGGACTAGGCTGCCGTTCTGTGCACCTGGCGGCAGTATCTGGCCAGCCAGACTTCCTAGTGAGCCGCCCCGATATAGACCGACCTGCCAGCCCTGAGGCACTAGCTGTGAGAGCACCACGTTGTTGGCAGTCTGCTTGTATGCGACGCATTGGACCTGCTCGCTGCTTATGTTGTTGATCATGTTCTCGTACTGGGCTTTAGTGACGTTTATGATTGGCGCCTTAACCTTGGCTACGTTCGTTATTCCCTGTACCACTACCATGTCTCCCCTGTTCAGGTTGGGGAGCATGCTGCAGCTCGGGACGACGTCTATGGGGTTGTTTGCGTTCAGCGCGACCTTGAGCACGAACCAGAGTATCACAACTATGGCTATCGCCGCGCCGAGCTCTATGAGGTTCTTCCTGTATCCCTCCTCCTTGAAACCGTTAATCACCTCAAGTGCGATAAGCGCGACTATGTCGGCGAAAAGAGCCACTCCGAGTATGGTCGAGAAGAGAGGCGTACCCTGGTAGTATATGTACAGCCCGAAGAATACGAACAGTATCACGTAGAGGGGCAGGGTGTTTATTCCCTTGTGCTTCCTCTTGACTGCCTTTCTGGCCACTCAAGCACCTAGCTGTTGGCTACCTCGTTCACCGTGACGTTGAGGCCGACGACCTGCGACTCGCCCTGCTTCTTTGCCACGCCTATCACGTTGTCCGCGTGGAGGAGCATCGTGTCCTTGTGGCTAACCACTATCATCTGTGACTGCTTGGCCAGCTCCTTTATTAGCACGGACAACTTCTTCGCGTTGAGCTTGTCGAGCGAGCTGTCTATCTCGTCGAACACGTAGAACGCCATCTTGTTCCTGGTCTGGATCGCGAACAGCAGCATGAGCATGAGCAGCGATTGCTCTCCGCCGGACATCTGCTCCGGTGTCATCTTCTTGTTAGCTGCGGATGTGATGTTTATCATCAGGCCCGAGTCGAAGGGGTCCTTCTGGTCCTGGAGGTAGAGGTACGCTGAGCCGCCGTCCGATATGCTCGCGTAGAGCCTCTTGAAGTTGTCGTTCACCTCGGTGAACGTCTGGTTGAATATGTTGAGCTTCTTGGAGTCTATCTCGTTTATCATTGATATGACGGAGGTCTTCTCGCTGTCCAGCACCGCCAGCTTCTCCCTTGCGCCTTCCACGTCGGCCTTCTTCGTCTCGTATATCTCGGGCGCCTTCAGGTTTACAGCACCGAGCCTCTCGAGGTCGTTCTTCGCTATGCCCAGCTGTAGCTCCATCTTGTCCATGGGCATATCGACGGTCTTGGGCGCCTCCTTGTAGGATACCAGCTCCGCCTTTATGTCGTTGAGCCTTGTCACCAGCTGGCTCTTCTTCGATTCTATCTCTATGGCCTCTATCTTCGACCTCTCCAAGTTGGCCGATATCCTTCCCTTCTCAGTGGTAAGCGCGGTTATCTTCGACTCGTACTGCTGCAGCTCCTTGTATACGCTCGCAGACTTGCTGTCGTGCCCCTTTATCTTCTCCTGCAGCTCCTTGAGCCTGGTCGTGCTCTCGTCTATGTCCTTCTGGGTCAGGCCCGCCTTTGCCTTCAGCTGCTTCGCCTCAGCAGCACCCTTCGCCATCTCCTCCTTTATCTCCGCGAGCCTCTTGCCCCACATCTCTGACG
>JAGWFU010000024.1 GCA_028867845.1 Microcaldota archaeon
GCCTCAAGCGAGGCGTAGGAGTCGAACGATGCATCGCCCCCGTACTTCTTGTCCCTCAGTATCTCCAGCTTCCCGGCAGTGGGGAAGACTATGAACTTGGTAAGCTCGAGGACCGGGTTGGCCTCGGCCACTCCGACAGGGCAGTTCGCTCCGTCCATCTTCTTCTTTATCGCCTCCTCCGAATCGTAGATCTTTATGTGGCCGTTGGGCTCCGAGGCGCTCATCTTCTTCCCGTCTCCCCTCAATGATAGTATGACGGGGGTCATTATCTCCATCCTGCTCCTGTATCCCAGCATTGGGTGCAAATCCCTAGCCAGGGCAAACACGTGCCTCTGGTCTATGCCGCCTAGCTGGATGTCAACGTCAAGGTACTGCTCGTCCAACGCCTGCATTATCGGATATATGAGCTCGCTAACCTTTGTGTCCTTCATCCTCGTGACTTCCGATGCAGCGCGTGTAGCCCTCTTCTCTGTGATGATGCTCGCTGCCCTCAACACGTCGAATACGTACTTCCTGTCGAACTGGTACGACGACCCGACCACGAAGTTGGGCTTGTGCTTCCACGGCAGCGCAAGCTCTATGCACTTCCTGTAGTACTCCGCCTTTATCTCGTGCTGGTCCCACTTTGTCTTCTGGTCGTCCAGAGATGCGTGGACGTCCGCAAGCAGTATCTTGGTATCTATGCCCGCGGCCTCGAAGTCGAATATCTTCCCGAGCGGGACGAAGTAGCCAAGGTGTACGGGGCCAGTCGGCGCGGTGCCGTAGTACGCTGACAGCTTCTTCTTGCCTGCCATCGAGGCCTTCAGCTCGTCCAGAGTAAGAACCTCTGCCGTGTTCCTGGTCATGAGCTCGAGCCTGTCGTGGCCCTTTCCTGCTGCCATCGTATTACCTTAGTTGATGGATTGTCTGGTAAGCAATTTAACTGTTCACCTGGAACTGGGAGCGATGCCTCGGCGTCACGTCGGGATGACGTCGGGCGAAGCTTTATAAAGCTATCGAATTTACGAGGGCAAAAGTATATATATTAAGTAAGGTTAATCTCCTGTGCTGCGGCCGATAACGCACAGATATAAATGTTGTAAAGTGAGTAATAATGCAGTGCAGGGATGGCGGAGCCTGGTCAAACGCGACAGACTCAAGATCTGTTGGCTTAGGCCTACGGGAGTTCAATAACCAGCTTGGACAAATCTCTCTCCCTGCACTTTTTACTTTTACGCTCAAGTGATCAAATGGCAAAGAAGAATGTTTCTAGGGGTAAGAAGGGAGGTAGGGGAGCCGCTGCAAAGTCGAAGCTGAGGGAGTCCAAGATATTCGACATCCCTAACTACGCTCAGACTGAGGAGTTCACAAGCGCCGCTGCGTGCGCGATGATGACGCTCAAGTACCTGAACAAGAACCTGAAGATGAAGAAGGAGACCGAGTTCCAGATATGGCAGGAGGCGGTCAACGGGAGCGTCTGGCACGGATCCAGGTACGGGCTCGCCTATGCACTGTCAAAGAGGGGAGCAAGGCCTCAGATAATCAGCAACGCCAAGGACGAGGGCTACGAGAAGAAGCTCGCAGTCTATGAGGGCATAAACCTCGAGACGCTCACGGCATCGTTCAACGAGATAAGGGGCAAGGCCAAGGGCGCTAAGATAAAGGAGAGCTACGGCATCACCACAGTGAACGCCATAAAGAAGCAGATAAACTCCGGAAAGATACCGATAGTGCTGGTCAACGCCAACGTGCTCAACCCCTACCTGGAGGCCTCGCCCCACTGGGTTGTGATAAAGGGCTACGACAAGGACACGTTCTACATAAACGACCCCTACTCTGACAGCACCATCACGATGGAGCCGCAGGCGTTCAAGGGCGCGCTCGGGTTCGAGAACGAGTACCACATGATTACTGTAGGCACAAGGAAGTAAGGCTTGTGCTGCCTTCTCTTTTTTTTATTTTAACTTCTACTAAGAGCAGAGGCTATAGACTAGTAACCAATTAAAAAAGAGATGCCAGTATCAGGCGCTCGCGCTGGCCCTCGCTACAAATCTCCTTGCAAGCCTGCTCTTCAGCCTGGACCTCATCGATCCTATGCTTGGCAGGCTCCTCACCATGTTGCCCCTTGCCATCCTTGAGTAGCATCCGGAGCACACCAGCCTCTTTGCCAGCGGCCTTGAGTACTCATTGTATACTGTGGATGGCATCACGAACTTGTTCTCCTTCCTGCTCAGCAGCCTGCTGCATACGGAGCACGAGTTCTTCGCAAGGTAAAGGCGGTCGATGTCCTCAGCGCACCTTACGCAGTAGTAGTTGCCTGTGCTGGCCGCCATCTTCCTGGAGAACTCCCTTACAGGAGTCCCGCATCTCCCACAGTAGTCTTCTATCCCCATCTCCATCCCCCTTCCCCTGAACCAAACCCCTATTGCGCCTCATCCACCCAAGCGCAGCCTAGTTCAGATTTATTGCTGCTTGGATAATATATATGTCCTCGAAGGCCAACGTCGAATGACGCACAAGAACTGGAATTAAACGACAATCGTGGAAAGCTATTTAAAGCTTGCCTGGCAATTTTTGATTGGTGTGATTGAAATGCCTGGAAACTAAAACTGACATCCAAGAAGTAACGTCTGAATCTAGTTCTTACTTTAAGCGCTTTTGAATAGTTTATATCCTTAGTACTGCGTTAGCTGCCTCTGGGGCACAGCCTTGTTCCTCACCAGGTTCTCGAAGTGCGGGGAGTAGTCGTTGTCAAATCTCCTGTAGCAGAACTCCCCCAGGATTATTGAGGTTATCATGAAGGTCTCGAACTCGAAGCCCCTCACTGTCTGGGATATCCTGGATGTTATAGCCTCTACGCTGTCGCCCTTGAACACGGGCACCAGCGCGAAGACGCCGTCCGGGTTGACTATGTCGCCCAGCATCGTGTACTTGTTTATCGGATGCTCTGTATAGGCGACCACGTTGGATCTCCAATCGTTCCTTGTCCTCTCCGCCTCCTTGACGTCCTTCCTGACCATCAGGATCAGGCCGTTGTAGAGCACAGGCAGTGCTGTTACGTTTATCGTTATCCGCCTAAGCATCCCGGACTTTCTGAGCTTCAGGTAGGAGTGCTGGGCGCTCCCTTTGTTGAGGCCGTGCTTGAGGTCTATGCTCGAGAACTTGCCCGCGCCGTTCCTGCTCAGCTCCCTCATGGTCACGTAATCCCTGTAGAATATCTCGCCGGCTGCGGGCCTGGGCCTATCCTTTGTCCTCTGCCATACCTTGTCCCTCAGTATCTTGTCGAAGAATATCTCCCTTAGCGGCATCAGGCCGTAGAGGGTGTAGACCAGCTTTATCTCCCATACCGCAGGATACTTAGTGAGCGAGCCGGTCCTGAGCGCGTCCACTCGCTCGTACACCGCCTTCCTGAGGTCGGTCTCCACCACTATGTACAGCATAAGGTCGTAGTTCCCCTTGAGCGTGGCGCAGAGCTGCACTATGGGCTGGCCCTCGAACGCCTCCCTCATCTCGGTTACAGTTGGTATCTCCTTGTCGAACTTTATCAGCACCACGAACTCTGTGTAGCCCAATCTGGCCAGGTCAAGCTCAGCCGTGTATTTTATGCCGTACTTGTGCTCCAGCCTTGATATCTGGTACTTCGTCGCTGATGGCGAGAGCCCTATGCGCTCGCCCACAGCCTTGTAGCCTATCCTGCCGTTCATGCTCAGGTTCATCAGTATCGCGTTCTCGTGCCTGCCTACTGCCGCTTTCTGCGCCTCTATGGCCTCGCTGGCCTCCTCCAGGCTGATCTTCTGCACAGCCTCCTCCCTTGCTATTGCCCTCGCCACGTCCTGCGGCTTGGGCTGCCTGTGCCTTGCGGGAACCATTATGCCCCCTTCCGTTATCCAGCCTATGTAGCGAGTTATCTTCCTGGACCTGCCTATGCCCGCGTCGTACCTGCTCGTGGCCTCGAACACCGAGTACCTCTTGTTGAGGAATTTAATCTCAAGTTAGGAGCCGTACTCTCGCTTCAGTACCTCTAGGGTCGCCCTTACCGCAGCGGGGATCTCCACCATAAGTGGATTCTGTATGTGTATATATTTAAGCCTTTTGTTATTTTTCTTGATTTTATCTTGGTATTAATTCAGCATTTTACGCCGTTATAGATGGGTATTATTATCTGATATGACCTATTTTATGACACTAATAGTAATATTAATACCGATTGAAGATATCGGTTTAGCATTACATGCCATATCATATCAGCCAACTATATATACCAGGTCAGTCATATATTATCTGTTGGTTGCGGATGGCGGATGTTAACCTGAAGCCAGTAGTTAAGTGTCTTAAGATACACTACAATCCCAACCATACCCACCTAAATAAATCCCATCCTAGGCGCATGGCAAAGGGCCATGCGTCACATTCCCAATTCACGTTCTACATCTATCTCATCCTCTTCCCAGAACAGCTGATCAAGAGCCAGCTTGGCCTCTGATTCCTGGCTCAGAATCCCTCCAAGCAAATGGGAGAAGACGTTGTCTGGAGATCTGTTTAAATCGTTTCCTGCCGTTTCTCAATTTCTCTTAGAAAAATCCACAAAAGCTTTAAATATAACCTCCTTCAGAAATCATATTGTTGGGTGAGACAATGGGGAGGGGGACAAGAATAGGCGAGACCAGGGTAGAGAGTCCTCAGGGGAGGGCAATATCACGGACGGTCAAGAGCATGACCATCCAGGCGCTGCAGGACAGCGACTTCTCGGACGTGCTACAGATAATGGGCACGGACGCGAACGACGGCGCCGCGGGAGTGGCCTTCAAGACCATGGTGGCCGAGAGGGTGACCGAGTGCGCCATAAGGGCGCTCAAGGAGGCCAAGAGGAGGAGGACCAAGGTCGGGGCCGCAGCGATAATAATAGCGGCGGAGAGGTCGTAGCAATAACGGACGGGTGCATGGCAAGCGCCATGCACATTTCTTTCTTATCCTCAGGCGTTTGACAACTTTTATAAACGTGTTCTACCTATAATCCCATAATGCGATTGTAGTCTAGCCTGGTAGGACTTCAGCCTTCCAAGCTGAAAGCCCGGGTTCAAATCCCGGCGATCGCACCTTACGCTTAATTCTGAACGCTCGCTATGTCCTTGAAGCCGTTGAGCTGCGTTCCCACTTCGTCTATCGAGTTGAACACCTCTATCCTGAGTCCGTTCTCCTCCGCCTTCGTGAGCAGCTGCTGTATCTTCTGGTCGCCGAGCACGCTGTCGTTGACAAGGATCATGCTTGCCTCCATGTTCTCCACTGCCGCTGACACATTGTCTACTCCATACTTCGACCTTCCTGTGCTGAGGTTTGTGAGGAACTCCTCCATGAGCGAGAACTCCATCCTTATCCTCTCCCTGTCCAATATCTTCGCCACCTTCTCTCCGCGTATGAGCTCGTATATGCCGGACCGCTCGGCGTAGCTTACGCTCTCGAAGATGAGGGTCTTCCCCATCTTCTTCGTTATTCCGCTCTCCTCGCCGTGCTTCTTTATGTCCTCCTTCGTGAAGCCCGGCCCGGCTATTATTATCGTGTCTACGTTCATGTTCGCCGCCATCGCGAGTATGTTCTCGAAGTACTTCTTCTGGTACTCGGCGAACTCCTTTTGCGTCTGCCTCTTGCTCGTCCTGCTGTAGATCTCGTTCTTGAACTCCACACCGTAACCGAGCAGGTAAGCAGGTAGCGCCTTCTCGTCGTCCGCAACTATCAGGCCAAGCCTGGGCTTCTTCGAGTCCGAGACCGCGTTCTTCACCACGCCGACTATGTAGTCCTTCCAGACGGACTTCTGTATCTCTAAGATGTCGCCCGGGGCTATGTTGAGTGTGTGATAACTTTTGAGCTTCACGAACTCTATCGGCCTTCCGTCCAGTATCTTGCCCATTATCCTGAGCCTGGTGGCGTCCTTGTCCAGCTCTGTCTTCTCCACCTCCAAGGTTATCACCACCTTCTTCAACTCCCCCTCGTCGCCCTCGCTTGGCTTGAACTTCCTCTCGCTCTCCGACTTCACTATGTCGTTCGGGAAGATTATCCTCTGCACCGACCACAGGTCGTCAAGCGTGTCAACTCGAACCTTCATCACTCCTACGTCCTCGTAGAACCTGATTATCTTCATCTGCATCTCCGTTGCAGCGGCAACAATATGATTCTGTCAATAGGCTTTATAACCCTGCCATCGTATTATTACCGTACTATTTTCATCGGGGTCTAGCATGGGGGTAAGCTACGTCTTTAGGGCTCACGAGGATGACAGCGGAGTAGCTGTGGAGGAGTTCACCGACGAGGAGGCAAGGATCCTAGAGCCAAGCATAACCAACGTCACTGACAACGTATTCGCGTGGAAGCTCTCGCCAGACCTGACGCCAGAGCAGGCGGGTGCCCTTCTGTCCAGGTACAGCAGGACCTCGCTAACTAGCAAGAGGCTCTTCCTGAAGGAGTTCTACCCGAACAAGGAGAGGGGAAGGGAGTTCTTCGATGCCTGGCTGGTCGACTACGGCGACGACTCGATACAGGAGATGGCCGGCGGGCTTCCTGTCTCGTGCGAGTTCGTATCCAACCTCGCGGTGAAGGACATAGAGGACTGCAGGCTCGGCTCCTTCATAGAGAAGTCCACAAGGTACGTTGCGTTCGACAAGAAGATGCCGAACAACGAGTTCATGTTCTACAAGGACAAGGAGATACTCGAATCGAGATACGGGGACGACTACCTCAAGCTGATGAACGGGCTGTTCACATCGTACTCGGGCCACATGGATGCGATGTCCAAGTACATAAAGGAGACAAACCCAATCGACAGCATAAGCTTCAGGCTGGGGGACAGGCTCGTCAAGATATCTGAGATGAGGGGCGGCCTCGACAACATGACAGGCGTCACCGAGGCCGACCTGCTGAAGGCGTACGACAACTCGATAAAGGCCAACGCGCTCGACTTTCTGCGCGACTACCTCCCGATGTCGCTGCTCACCCATGTCGGGATGAGCATGGGGTCAAGGTCGTACGAGAACATGCTCAACAAGATGATGGCATCCCCGCTTAGGGAGTCGAGATGGATAGCCACACGGATAACGGGAGAGCTAACAAAGGTCGTGCCCTCGCTGGTGAAGAGGGTGAGCGACAGCCACGGCAAGGGGATGCAGCAGTTCATGAGCGATAAGACAAGCAGCACCATGAAGCTGGTTGATGGACTTACAAATGGTGTGGTATCGAAAGGCGAAGAGGTCAGCATAGACTACTACAGCGGCATGGGCTCTGGAGACCCCGACACATTCGCCCAGAAGAGCATCGCTGCCGCGGTCCTCTACAGGTTCTCGCACGGGCTCAGCATGGCGGACGCGATGAAGATGGCGGAGGGAATGAAGGCGGATCAGAGGAAGAGCCTGATAGCCAC
>JAGWFU010000025.1 GCA_028867845.1 Microcaldota archaeon
ATACCTTAGGGGCATAGGCAAGTACAACGCCCACACCTCTGCGATAGGGGCTCTGCTCTCGATCCTCAAGTCCGGCGCGCGGATAGACGACATACTCTGGCAGGAATCTGCAGAGAAGATACTCGACACCCTAGTCGAGAACGAGCTCTCGGATGCAGACATGCGCGTTGCTTCTGCGATATACGCGGCGTCTGACCGCTTCTACAGGTCCGAGGAGTCCGCATCTTACCTCTCCGAGTTCCCTGGGGTGAGGGATGGGATATCGGCGCTGCGGACCAAGGGAATACGGCTCGGCATAGTCTCCAACGCCGAGAGCTGGAGGGTGCGCATGCTGCTCCACAGGATAGGCGAGCCCCACTTCGACGTCGTCCTAGCCTCCGACACTGTCAAGGAGAAGAAGCCCAGCGGAGTGGGGATACTCCAGGCGATCCGCGCCCTCGGCGCCGAGCCTAAGGAAACATACTACGCAGGGGACACGCTCAAGGACATCCAGGCGGCAAGGAACGCCGGGTGCAGGTCCGTGGTGCTGCTCACCGGCCACGGGACCCGTGAGCAGATAGAGGCCGCTAAGCCAGACCTGGTGTTCGAGAGCTTCGCGGAGATGGCAGACCACTTCACCAAGGGCTGAGAGGGAGAAGCTCTAAATATCGTGCAGCCAAATACCTATCACAGGTTTGCAAATGAGCATAGACGAATCCAAGTGCGAGATCTGCGGGGCCGACCTCGACGTCGAGAACTACTACTACATATCCACTGGCAGGCTCCAGCAGGGCCCGATGAGCGACCCCAAGGCCACCAGCGAGACCCTGCTATGCATGGGCTGCTTCACCCAGATAAAGGCAGAGCTGATGGTCTCCATAGGCAGGCAGAAGGCCAAGCGCGCCGACGACAGGGCTGCGCCGTAGCCGCTTCGTCATTAGACGTAAGGAAGCTATAAATATATCCTAACCCAAAATACAGTATGTAGGGTGATGGTATGAAGCTGTATGCAAAGGGTTCAAGGAAGATATTCGTTGCAAGCGTGAGCGCGAGCATAGGCCAGACCCAGTACGACGCATGCCCCAAGGTGGCTGTGGTCGAGGGGTCCAAGTCAGGCTCCCTCGGGGACGACTATCACAGGAAGCGCATGAAGGTCAGCACTGACCTTCTCAAGGCAGGCTTCGGCATTTGAATATTCTTTATTCTCAGTAGGAAAGAGCGCCTTGGAGTTGGGCATGGGTGAACAGCGCAACGGGCGGCAGATGCACTGCATCTGCCCGTTCCCGCGCATCTTGTTCTTTATTCTGAGCTAAGCGCAGCCGCAGCCCCTCTGGTAGGTGAACGTCACGGAGACGCTCTCCACCAGCTTCGACCTTCCTCCGTAATACGTCTGTGCGGCCGCCTTCGATGTCCCTCCCGCTACTGCGAAGCTGTTTGCGTACGCAGGGTAAGGCACCACCGAGTAGGTGTTGACCGTTATGTTGGTCTGCTTGATCTGCGAGCCCGGCCCGGCTAGCACCTGTGCCTGGACTGTGGCGTTCTGCAAGGCCCTCCACAGCGCGTCCGCCCTCATCACACTGAGCTGCTGGTCCGACAGCATCGGCTGCACGCTGCTCACGTAGACGTTGGGTATCTGGGAGACTCCCGATATCGCTGAACCTATGTTAGTTATGTTGGGTACCGTCACTGCCAGGTTCTCGTAGACCGCGTAGTTGGTGCTGTTGTATATCCTGTACGACGAGTATCCTGTTGTCGAGATGTAAGTAGTGTTGCCGTTTATGTATCCCGATATCGTCTTGTTCACCGCCGCAAGAGTCGTGCTCACGTTGGCCGTCGCAGCCGCAGTGCTGTTGCCCGTCCCGTTCACAAGCAGGTACATAGTGGCCTCCGCAGGCGTGTCATATGCTATGCCCGACGCGCCGACCAAGATGACCGAGCCTTTCGTCATTCCGCTGCCGTTCAGGCTGACCTCCCTGGCCGAGAACGCGACTATCCCGAGCACGATTATGGCCAGCGCGGCCACGTATACGAAACCCCTGTCATGGTTTTCCTTTGGCATTTTACCCCCGATTATATAAGCCCATGGAGCCTATAAAACCCTTTTGATTGTGCAGCCCACACTAAGGTATTTATACCTTAGTTTACATTTAAACTATATTAAAGTTAAACCACTGGTCCCATGGCCCCCTCCAATTCAAACGGCAAATCCTACATAGGCAACCCCTACATGACCAAGGACATGAAGCGCCAGGTCCTCAAGCTGATGGTGCTGAGGCGGATAAGGGCCGGCAGGGCATACTCGTACGCAATAATAAAGGAGCTGGGCAACGAGCACCTCTCGATGTTCCTGAAGAAGGACACCGGCAGCGTGAAGAACGACGTCTACAACACTATAAACGCTCTGGAGAGGTCTGGCTATATAAAGTTCACCCCCGCCTCCAAGCTCGCAGGCGGGAAGAAGTACTGCGTGATAACTGCGCAGGGCAGGAGCGTTCTCCTCGAGTCGAAGAGGCTGTTCATCGAGTCGATGAAGGAGCTGATGAAGATACTGGGATGAACATGGCAAGCGCTAACATAATCGAGATAAAGAACCTAGTCAAGAAGTTCGGGGACTTCACCGCAGTGGGCGACATCACCCTGGACATAAAGAAAGGCGAGATATTCGGCCTCCTCGGCCCCAACGGCGCTGGCAAGAGCACCACCATCAACATACTGCTCGGCCTTCTCCCTGCGACCTCTGGCAGCGTCTTCGTCAACGGCATAGACATGAAGAAGAATCCTGACAAGGCCAAGCAGGAGATCGGTGTCGTGACGCAGGAGACGGTTGTAGAACCGGAGCTCACCGCCACGCAGAACCTGATGCTGTTCGGGCGCCTGCACCACATCCCCGTCTCGGAGCTGCAGAAGAGCATAAAGTTCGCTCTCGACCTCTCCGGCCTCACCGGCTTCAAGGACGCGTTCGCCGGCACCTTCTCCGGAGGCATGAAACGTAGGTTGGAGACCGCGAAGGCGCTGATGCATGCTCCTCAGCTTCTCCTCCTTGACGAGCCCACCACGGGTCTCGACATCCAGAATCGTACGCAGATATGGAACCTGCTCAGGGAGATAAACAAGAAGCAGAACGTGACGATACTAATGACTACGCAGTACCTGGAGGAGGCTGACCAGCTCTGCAACAGGATCGGGATAATAGACCACGGCAAGCTGATCGCCCTCGGCACGCCCGCCGAGCTGAAGCGGAAGATAGGGATGAGCAGCATGATAGAGGTCGCCGCAGAGAAGGACAATCTCGCCAAGGTCGCCGCTGTCTTCAAGAAGGCGGGCCTCGATCCGCAGGTGCTCACCAACAAGGTGGTCGCGCCCGGCGGGAGCAACGCCGTTGACAAGGTGCAGAAGCTGATGAGGGCGCTGGCCGCGGCAAAGATAAGCATACAGAGCGTGAGCATGCACGAGCCCACTATTGACGACGTGTTCCTCAAGCTCACGGGCTCCTCGGTCAGGGACCAGACTGGCTCCGCTGACATGGAGAAGGCGGCCACTGCTGCGCTTATGGGGAGGGGTGGATCTAGATGAGCATAATAGAAGACACGTTTACCTTGTTCACAAGGGAGATGCTGATATTCAAGAAGAACATAGGGACCAACATAGCCCGAGGCCTCATCTTCCCTCTTGTGTTCATAATACTTCTCGGCGCTTTCGGCAGCTCGCCCAAGAACGTGCCCGTGGCGCTGGTCAACTACGACAATTCCGCAGCCTCGCTCAGCTTCATCAACATGCTGCAGTCAGGGGGCAGCATAGTAGTCACCAGCGCGACCACTCAAGCTCAGGCGATGAGCGAGCTTGGCAGCGGCCAGGTCGCTGCAGTGGTGGTCATACCCGCAGGGTTTTCGCACACTCTGGGCTCCGCCTCTGTCTATACCTACCTCGATAACTCGCAGCCCCAGTCAGCTGGCGTTGTTAGCGGCGTGGTGCAGAACGTGGCATCGCACTTCAACGCGCAGTCCGTCTCCGGCTCGCAAGCGGCCGCTCCAGCATCCGGGGTGTCCGTGGTATCCAACTACGCCTACGGCGCGGGCAGCAACTACGAGAGCTTCGTAGTCGGCGGCATAATAATAATGGTGGCCGCTTTCGGGGCCATGTTCGGGAGCGGGTTCACTGTTATAAGCGACAGGCAGCTCGGCAACCTCAAGACCTTCCTCACCACTCCAATCAACAAGTACTCCATACTGCTCAGCAAGATAGCCTACGGCACGGTTCAATCTGCCTTCAGCGCGTACATCGGCCTCACTATCGGGCTTCTCTACGGCGCGACGATCGCGGCCGGCCTCCTCGGATTCATCGAGCTCCTCTGGATAATACTGCTTGTCGGCCTGGGCTTCGGCGCCCTGTCCGTTGCGATGGCCACGAGGGCGAAGCAGCTGCAGACCTACGCGCTGATATCGCAGACGATAACCATGCCGCTCGCATTCCTCGGCGGCGCGTTCGTGCCCGTGACCCTGCTGCCCGCCTTCCTGAGGCCTCTCGCAGCTGTCAACCCGCTCACATACGCGGTCAACGCGACCAGGGACATAATGATAAAGGGCTACCTGCCCATCGGCACGCTGGTGCTGGCCTCCGCCATCCTGCTGGTGTTCGCCGGCGTCATGGTGGCGCTCGCCGTGTTCTTCTTCAGGGACACGAGCAAGCAGATATGATTGATGTTACGCTTATGATTTGGTGAAGATATGACAAAAACACAACTTTTGGCGTCTGTCGCGCTGCTCTGCCTGCTACTGGGCACGGCCGCGGCCCAGACAGCTCAGGACAATGCGCTGTCCTTTGCTAACGTGACTGTGTCCCCCAACCCCGTGGTCGCGGGAGGGAACATGACCGTGAGGTTCCAGCTGTACAACTCCTACGACCAGTGGGTGTACAACCTCAATGTGCAGCCTAGCAGCGGCTACCCGATACTCAACTTCTCGCCTGCCAGCGGCTACCAGGTGGGCATACTGAACCCCGGCCTCAGCCAGGGTTACTTCAACTACACCTTCCAGGTGCCAGCGACTACGCAGTCGGGCACATACACGCTGCACTTCAACGCAACGTACTACGTGCTCGGCGCTGCCGGGGTGTACATCGGCACCTCAGCGATGCCGCTCAGCTTCCACGTGCAGAACAGGCCGGTGATAAAGCTGCTGCTGACAAGCCCGCAGCCTGCCGCCCTCTACAACGGGTACAACCAAACCGTGCAGCTCGCCGTTGAGAACACAGGCTACGGCACCGCGAGGAACGTCACCGTGAGCGTAAGTGCTCTGGCGGGAACTAACCTGCTCGGCTCCGTGAACAGCTTCTTCATATCCAACCTGACGCAGGGCCAGACGGTCGACGAGCCGCTTCTCGTGTCTGCGAGCAACACCAGCAGCGCAGGCGTCTCCGCGGCTGCGACCTACTACTCCTCCAACTACCAGAGCAAGTTCTCTTCTACCCAGGTGCTGGGGCTATCTCTGGCACCAGCAGCGCAGTTCAGTATATCATCAAAGGGATCCTCTGCAATCTCCCCTGGCGCTACCGACGTGCCTGTGAGTTTTGTCATAACTAACACAGGGACAAGCGCAGCCAACCAGGTACAGTTCAGCCTCCAGTCCAGCTACCCGATAACGCCTGTCGCAAGCACCGCTTACGTGGCCAGCCTGCCTGCTGGCTCGTCTGCTAACGTCACCTTCCTTGTGAGCGCTGACACCCACGGCGTGCCAGGCAACTACCCGGTCACTGTCTACGAGCAGTGGAAGCAGCCCAACGGCTCCGTCAACCAGCAGTTCTCCGCGTCCAACAACTACTTCGTGAGCGTGGGGAACGGCGGAAGCAGCACCGTGCTTGTCGTCGCTATAGTCGTCATCGTAGTGGTGATAGGCGTAGTGGTCTACAGGAAGAGGTTCGCGGGCAAGGGCAAGAAAAAGAAGACAAACCAATAAATCAATGAGGAGCCAATCCGTATAGAGAGATGAGGACTTGAAGGGCGTAGCTGAACGAGTGGTCGGGCCCATACTGAGGCGGTACAACGTCCCGGAGTGGGTGGACCCCTACGTCTACAAGTACCTAAAGAGCAACCCCATCTCCGTGGTCAAGTTCGCCACCAGCTTCATAGACACGAAGAGGAAGAAGGGCGAGGTGACGAAGAGATATGTGAAGCTGCCCAACGGCACCACCTTCAGCATGGACTCGGTGATCCATCTGCTCAACCTCTTCTACTATGGCGAGGACCGGATGGTGGGGATATACAAGGGATGGTCCGAGTCCGGCGGCGGCAACGCGGAGTACGCAGCGAGGTTCGCAGCGATGATACCCTCGAAGGCCAAGCACGCCAGGGCGATAAAGAACATGATGGAGGGCCTCGGCAGGCGTCCTGAAGCAAAGGAGCCCAAGGAGCTTAAGGAGGTCTTCGACTACATCGGCTCTATCGAGACGTGGAACGACAGGATACTCGCCACCAACATAGTGCTGAGGGGGTCGTACGCCAACGTCTTCGGCTCGATCTTCTTCAAGGCGTTCTACCCCGTCTCTCCGGAGTTCATGCGCTCGCTCGGCAAAGCGTTCGAGTCCGATGCAGTGGACAACCAGTGGGGGTTCGAGGAGGCGAAGAAGATAGTGCAGGAGGGGCTGGTGCCCACTGACCGGGTGCTTGAGCTGGCTAGGTCGCTCACTGCCCGCGTGCTGCTCTCCATAGAGGCCAACATGAAGTTCGCGCGGCAGGCCAAGATACTGATGGAGATGGAGCTGCTCCGCGACATATCCATCGCGAGCCCGTTCCACACGCTGAAGGAGCTGGGGATAGAGATTGACGTCAACTCCGAGGTGAAGAGGGTCACAGCGGAGTCCAAGGCGCTTAAGAAGGGCAAGAAGGCCAGCGGGAAATAGCTCGGCAAGGCCAGCATGTCGCAAGGCTTAAATACGCCCCCGAATCCTTTAAATATAAGGGAATCCATATCCCTTAGTATGAATGCTGCATCAAAGAGGAGCCCAAGGCCGAAGATAGTTGATGAGGCATGGGCTAGTTTCATACCTGAGGTAAGCCTAATATCCTACGGCAGCATGGCGCTCAACATAAAGGTCGACGCAGCGGCGCAGAGGCCGCCGGCTCTATCCTATCTGGTCGAGAAG
>JAGWFU010000026.1 GCA_028867845.1 Microcaldota archaeon
GATCTCGCTTGCTGACGTGTTGAAGAGCGACAGCAAGAGGGCGATAGACGCCTTCAGGGGCTCTGGCATGGATGTATGGCTCGTGACCGGCGACAACGAGCGGGCGGCGGAGGCGGTGGCAAAGCAGCTGGGCATAGTGAACGTGATAGCCGCAGCCAAGCCCGAGGAAAAGATGAAGAAGATAGAGGAGCTCCAAGGCTCTGGGAAGGTGGTGGCCATGGTCGGGGACGGCGTCAACGACGCCCCCGCGCTTGCAAAGGCTGATCTGGGGATAGCAATAGGCGCCGGCACAGACGTGGCAATCCAGGCAGGAGGGATAATCCTGATCAGGGACAACATCTACGACGCGTTCGCGGTGCTGGAGCTGGGCAGGAGGACCATGAGCAAGATAAGGCAGAACCTCTTCTGGGCCTTCGGATACAACATAGTGCTCATCCCTGTCGCGGCAGGGGCGCTCATACCGATCTTCACCGTAAGCGTGTACAGCTTCCTGCCGATCCTGGCGGCACTGGCCATGGCCTTCAGCTCGGTGACCGTGGTGTCGAATTCCCTGCTGCTCGCGAGATCCGGTCTATGATAGGGCACTCGGGATGCGGCAGCTTGCCGCTCGATGCCGCCGCGGATGGCAACGTATTATTTCCAACGCTTGTGCGGGGTTACCCATAGCCATAAAAGCGTCAGTTCCACATTAGAACAGTGGCGCGGTATACCTGTGCAGGGCGTGCGGCCTGCACTACGAAGACAAGGACACCGCAAAGCTGTGCTACGCCTGGTGCTCCGCACACGGAAGCTGCAATTTGGGGATAGCCGCGCGTTCTGTGGGGAGGAGGGGGAAGCTCTCCGCAAAAGCGTGGGATTGAGCAACAAGTCCTGCCTAGTCTTAAATGCCCACAGCCCCAAGTCTGCAATCTAACTAAATCAATAGTTTTATAAAGCAATAGCTTTATAATATAATCATGGATGTGTTCTACGCCCTCGCTGAGCCAAGCAGGCGCAAGATAATAGAGCTGCTCGCCAACAGCGGCAGGCTGACGGCCACGGAGATATGCGGCAGCTTCAAGATAACCCCACAGGCGATATCGCAGCACCTGAAGGTGCTGCTTGAGGCAAGGGTGCTGAGCTTCGACAGGCAGGCACAGCGGCGCATCTACAGGATAAACCCGGATTCGATGCTGGAGGTGGAAAGGTGGACGAGGCATATGGAGAGCCTGTGGAACGAGCGCCTTGACGCGCTGGACAGGGTGCTTGAGGAGGAAAAGCGTAGAGCTGGCAATAAAAAGGGTAATGGAAATGGCAGACAATAAGAGAGAGCTGGTAATCACGCGCGTGTTCGACGCGCCGAGAGAGCTTGTGTGGAGGGCGTGGACTGACCCTAAGATCCTGAAGAGGTGGTGGGGGCCGAGGGGAGTCACGAACCCGACCTGCGAATGGGAGGCTACGCCAGGGGGCAAGATCGATATAGTCATGCTAGCAGGCAAGGAGCTGGGCAGCTTCGCCGGACAGAAGTGGCCTATGGAGGGCACCTTCCGCGAGGTCACGCCGCAGAGCAGGCTGGTCTTCACCTCCAACGCCCTTGACGATATCAAGGACATGATGATAGAGAGCCAGGTCACAGTGGACTTTGATGCGATGGGGAGCAAGACGAAGATGAGACTGCACATACTGGTTACGAATTCGACCCAGAAGGCCGAAGCTGCCCTGCAGGGAATGGAGATGGGCTGGAGCCAGAGCATCGACAAGCTGGCCGAGGAGCTGGCAAAGGGCTGAAGGCGGTCAGATTACCGAGTAGGAAAAGGTTGGGACCGGCAGGGTAGGCCTGGGTTTACCCTCCGATCTTGAACATCTTAGTGCTGCAGACAGCGCAGGTGCCGGTCATCGCATTCTTTCCGTTCTTCATGGTGACCTGCTTCGCCTCCTTCATCTCCCTCTTCGCCTTGCACTTCACACAGTAAGCTTCCATGCTATCGGGAGTATATGTAAGATACGGTATAAAAACATTGCTGTAAGCGAGCTGCAGAGAAGCCATAAATATCCCAGAGGGCACCTCTTAATGATTTAATGATAAGCGCTGTCCACAGCCCTGGAATTAAGGAGGGAACCTGTCTCAAGGAAGTAGCATTGCCTATGGATCCCAAGGAGACTGCGCGACTCGTCAACGAATGGAAATCCCAGGGGATACTCCTTCGCAACAACCCAGATACCGGCTCGGTAGAGTTGGGTGCGAAGATATTGATACGCAAGGACAGGGCGAATCTGAATGCTGTAGGCAAATCGGTAGGTCTGGCACTATACGGGCTCAAGGAGTCGTTTTATAAGAAGAGGGGGTACGCCGTTTCCAACCCCTACGCGCTTGGCATCTGCACAAATGTCGAGATGGGTCTAGTGTGGGACCAAAACGGCTGGAAGCTTGAGGTGAGGGCCGCGCATCTCTCAGGCAGCATGAATGTAGCCTATGCCAAGAACGTGGCAGATGACTTCTCGCGCTTCGTCAGCGTGATAAGGAAGGGGCTGGATGCTGACAGGAATTAGCCGGGCTGCCCTGCGCCCTTTTCCTCTCCCTTTACCGAAGGCAGCTTGCCCCCCCTCTTCTGCTGCTTTTCTACTCTGGCGTTGGCGAACTCCACGCCTAGGTCCTCCTCCTTCTGCTCCTCCATCCACGCCTTTATGTAGGCTGCGATGTTCCTGAGCGGCTTGCTGAACCTGTCCGTGAGCATGTAGGCGCCGTCCTCGTGCTTGAGCAGGCCGAGCTCGACGGCATAATCTAGATATCTCTTAGCGGTGGCGATCGGTATGTTCTTTGGGACGTCCTTGAGCTTCATCTGCCTCTTCGTCTTGACCTCAAGGAGCAGGACTGCGAACCTGTAGGCCTCGGTCTCGTTGTCGAAGAATATCTTCGCCACCTCCTTGACGTTCACGTTCTTGAGTTTGTCCTTGAGCGGGGCATCCTCGAATTCCCAGTACTTTATACCCATCCTATCGCCATTGAGATGAGATGTCACTTATTCTTAATAAACGTTACTATGTCGCCGTCCTTCAGCACGTGCTCGGCGCCCACCTTCTGGTGGTCGAACTTGGCGCTGGGCCCGGTGATGTATGCGCACTTTAGCTCGTCGATTATCTCGGTGTGAAACTTCCTAGCGGCGTCGCCCACATCCGAGTTCTTCTCCAGTATCATCGGCATAAGCCTCTCCTCCCCCGCCTTGGGCTTGAGGTATACGGTCATTATCTCGAGCGCCTTGTATATCTCCTCCTTGAGCTCTGGTATGTTGTCGCCCGCAGTCGCGCTTATTGGAACCACTCGTATCTTGTACAGCGACGATATGTCGCTAGCTACCTTTTGGTAGTTCCTGTTGGTGTCTATCTTGTTGAGCGCCACTATGGCCCGCATGTAGTATATCTTGCCCGTTACCAGCGCTATGAAGTCGTCCACCTCTATCTTCTCCTGTATCTTCACCTTTGCGTGGTGGATGCCGAAGTTGTTGAGCACCATGGTGACGTCCTTGTCGCTCATGCCAGACTTGTTAATCTCAATCACTATGTTTATGTTGGCGTCGGTCTCGATTATGGAGAGCCGCGGCCTCTGCTTGTTTATCCTCACGTTGAGCGCCTTCAGCTCCGCCATCAGGGTGTGCAGCTGCTGGACGTTGTTGACGTCGATGACGAAGACTATCAGGTCAGCGACCTTCATCGCTGATATAACGGCGCGGCCTCCGCCTAGCCCCATATGCGCCCCCTCTATCAGCCCAGGCATGTCGAACACCTGTATGTGTGCGTCCTTGTATAGCATCGTGCCTGGTATTATGGTGGTCGTGGTGAAGGCGTACTGGGCGGTCTTCGACCTGGTGCGCGCTATCTGGTTTATCAGCGACGACTTGCCTGCGCTGGGGAATCCCACTAGCGCCACCGTAGCGTCGCCCATCTTCTTGACGAAGAAGCCCTCCCCCTTCTTGGACTTGCCCGCCTCTATTATCGCGGTCTTTACCTCCGCGATCTTCCTTCTCAGTATGCCAAGGTGCTTGTTGGTAGCCTTGTTGTACTTCGTTCCGCTGTACTCCTCCTGAAGCTCCTCGAGCTTTCCCTCGAGTGCCTCCTTCTTGTCCGACATGTCTACCATTGGTTGTTTGTGACGGTTTTTCGCAACATAAAACTAAAAGCTTGCATAATTTGAAACTTGCTAAAATTAAATACTATTAAATACCTTACCAGTTAGTTTAAATCTGTTTGCGCAAGCAGACATAGTGAATATAAATGGCAAAAAAGACAACGAAGAGGAAGGGTGGAAAGAAAAAGGCGACTAAGAAGCGCAAGAGATAGAGTAGTCTTTACTATTCTACTACTTTTTCTTTTTTCTTTTTTGTTTCCAGTTTGTTTATGCTCACATTAGCTTCGGGAATCGCTTCTTGAAGTTTCTGTCATTCTTGAGCATGTCAAACGTCTTCTTCATCTTGTTGAACTCTGTGACCATCTGGTGGACGTCCTTCTCGGTGGTGCCGCTGCCCTTTGCGATCCTGCTTATCCTGGCAGACTGGTGTAGCAGCCTATCGTTCTTGCGCTCCTCTGCCGTCATCGACGATATTATCACCTTGTACTTGTTGAGCTTCTCCTCCCCCTGCTGCACTAGCTCCTTGGGCATGTCGGGCGCGCCCAGCATGCCGAATATGTTCTTCAGGGGGCCCATCTTGCCCATGGCCTTAAGCTGGGCGTAGAATGCCTCGAAGTTGAGGTTCTCGATGTTGGCGTCCGCGTCCGTAAGGTTGGCCTCCTTGACAGCCTCCTGAACATGCTCCAGTAGCGCGCCGATGTCGGGTATCCCGAGCAGCGCGCCGATGAACCTCTTGGAGTCGAATGGCTCGATGTTGCTGAGCTTCTCTCCAGTGCCTATGAACAGTACGGGAGCCTTTGCCGCATTGGAAGCGCTTAGCGCGCCGCCCCCCTTTCCGGAACCGTCCATCTTCGTGACCACGACCCCCGATATCTGCGTGACCTTGTTGAACTCAGTGGCCTGCTTGCCCGCTATCTGGCCTACGTCGGCACTGACCACCAGTATCCCCCCGTCCGGCCTGAACTCCTTTGTCACTGCTGCGAGCTCCCTTATCAGCTCGTCGTCTAGCGCGTTCCTTCCGCTCGTGTCGCAGATTATTACCTGCTTGTCCTTGAACTTCTCGTTGGCCTGCCTTACTATCTTAGCCGCGTCGCTCTCACCCCTTATGCCGAAGAACGAGACGTTGGCCGTCTTCGCAAGTGTCTCTAGCTGTGTGTATGCTGCAGGCCTCGACACGTCGCAGCATATCAGCGCGGCGCTGAGTCCCCTGTCCTGATAGAACTTAGCCAGCTTTGCCGCGGTGGTGGTCTTTCCAGAGCCGTACAGGCCCATCAGTATTATCCTCTGCCTCTTTATCTCCGGCGTATATGATGCGCCCACAAGGCCCACAAGGCCCTCGTAGACCATGTTGGTTATGTAGTCCTTGGGCGAGACTCCGGGAGGAGGCGACACCTTGAGTGCCTTCTCCTCTATCTCCCTGGTGAACTCTAGGACCAAGCTCACCGCTACGTCGGAGCTCAGCAGCGTCTTCTGCAGCTCCTTGGTGAACTCCTTTATCGTCTTAGCGTCGATTATGGTGGCGTTGGTCAGCTTTGCTATTGCCTGCCTCAGCCCCTCTCCCAGGTCCATAAAACCAGTTTTGAGGCGAATCCGCCTCAAGAGGTATTTAAATCTATAATCTAAAATACTTTTGTTAGGGTCGTAAGGGCGGCAAGATATGAGGATCGTATTGGATAACGATATGAGGGCGCACATAGCCGCAGCCTACATGAGACTAGACAACATGAAGTTTGTGGCTGACGAGTTAGGTGGGCTTGGCATACAGATATCTGTTGGTGGGATCAATAGCACGCTCAGGCGCGCCGGCGTGCAAAAGAAGCACCGTAGCCCGCCCACTGATGCTCAGAAAAAGGAGATATTCGATATGAGCAAGACCATGACCTTCAATCAGATCTTAGAGAAGACCGGATTGCCCGACCATATGGTCAGGAGGGCGATATCAACCGGAAACGACAAGGAGATGGCAAAATTTATTATGCGTAAGAAGGGATAGCAGCCCTTGGAGGTGAGTGATTGAAGCTGGTAATGACGCAGGCAAACCTTACGCTGAAGGGGGGAGCGGAGCGTGTTGTCTTGAAGGTGGCAAAGCACTACGGGGCAAAGATCTACACTGCAGAATACGACCCGAAGAAGACCTTTGAGGAGTTCAGGGACGTTGATGTTGAGGTGATAGGCAAGGCGGGGATATCGAAGATTCTGCCCTACGGGAGGGCTACACAGGGACTGAACTACGGCCTGTCGTTCTACAACTTCAAGGTTCCTGACGATTATGACGTGCTCAACGCGCACATAGCGCCCAGCCATTGGGTCAGGAACAGGAACGAGCGCGTGCTCTGGTATGTTAACACGCCGCTCAGGGACGTCTATGACCTCTACCACTACAGGCTGTCTCTGAAGAAGATCCACCAGAAGCCGGTGTACATGATAGGCACAAGGGCGATAAAGCTGATAGACCAGTCCGTGGTCAAGAAGATAGAGGGCCTGATAGCAAACAGCAGGAACGTGCAGTCGAGGATTGAGAGGTACTACGGAAGGCACGACTCCGCAGTACTCGGCGGCGGGATAGACTACAAGGACTACTCCAACAAGGGTGACGACAATTATTTCTTCTACGTGTCCAGATTCTCCCCTAACAAGAGGCAGGACTACGCAATAAGCGCCTTTGAGGCCTTCAAGAAGATGGCAAAGAAAAGATGCAAGCTCGTTGTCGCGGGCGCGGTGTCAAGGGACAGTTTCTACTACGACTACTACCTCAAGGTGGTGGAGATGGCGAAGAGGGTCGGGGGCGTCAAGATAATAACGGATCCGAGCGACCGGAGAGTCAGGGAGCTGTATTCGAACTGCACAGCAGCGCTTTACACCCCGATAAACGAGGACTATGGGCTTGTTCCCCTCGAGGCAATGGC
>JAGWFU010000027.1 GCA_028867845.1 Microcaldota archaeon
CTCTTCGCTCCCTGCAGCTCGGCGTATGCGAACGTCCTGTAAACCTTGGTTACCTTGACCTTGTATATGTTACCGATCCTGGTCTTCGCGTTCTTTATGAAGACAACGAAGCGGCCCACCTTCCCTATGCCCTCGCCCCTCGCCCCCTTTGCGTCCACCTTCATGTCGTAGACGGTTCCCTCCTCTACTTCCCCTGCGGCATCGTATTCTTGCGCCATTGACTCATCCACAAAGCTATCGTGCGCTGCATTCTTAAAGCTGCTCTACCGATTTCGAAAAGTTTGATGATTGTCCAAGTCCACCGAAAAGGCCAATACACCAGCGTGCGCTTACTATCTTATTCGCGCTTTGCTCCTTGCGGTTCTAGTTCTGGCTCTTACCGGTTTCATCAGTATGTAGAGGACAGCGGCGAGGGATATCGTTATAACGCCGAGCAGATAGGCCGAGGATGACCTGTAGCTCTCGATGTGGGAGAGCTGCGCTGATGCAGTCTGCCTCGACATGTTGAGCAGCGCGAGCGCGCGGCTCTGGTTGTTGAACGACTGGTTGAGCGCGAGGTAGAACTCAGAGTATGCCTTGCTCATGTTCGGGTAGAACAAAAGGTAGGAGCTGCCGTTGACCGCGGCAAGATAAGCCTTGGTCGAGTTCACTATCGTTGTAAAGTTTGACTGCCCAGCGCTCGCGCTCTGAGAGTATGAACTGAAAAAGAAAACAGAGAGCAATAGGAACGCTCCTATTGCCATGTAAAGAGCTCGCATCTATGCCACGCCGGCGCAGTTACAGGTTGACGTCTATGTTGAGCTGCTCCTTGAGCTCCCTGTACCTGTTCCTTATGGTGACCTCTGTCACTCCTGCGACGTCGGCGACCTCCTTCTGGGTGCGCCTCTCGCCAGCGAGCGCGCCGGCTATGTACACAGCGGCAGCGCTGACTCCGGTCGGGCTCCTTCCGGAGACGAGTCCCTTCTTCATCGCCTCTTTCAGTAGCTCGATCGCCTTCTCCTGCGCCTCTCCGCTCAGCTTGAGCGCGTTCACGTACCTTGGCACGTAGTTGACCGGATCCGTGAGCGGTATCTTGAGGTTGAGGTCGTGCGAGATCACCCTGTATGCGCGGCCTATCTCCTTCTTCGGCAGTCCGCTTATGCTGGATATCTCGTCAAGCGTCCTCGGCATTCCTGCCTGCCTGCACGATGCGTATATGACAGCCTGCACAACCGTCTCGATAGGCCTTCCCCTTATCAGGTTGTTCTGCACGCACTTCCTGTAGAGCAGTGCGGCCGACTCCCTTATGTTGTCCGGAAGTCCGAGGTAGCTCGACACACGGTTGAGCTCAGGCAGCGCGATGAGGTAGTTCCTCTCGCTCGAGCTGGCTATACTTGCACGCTTGTGCCACTTCCTCATCCTGTACAGTTGCGCCTGCCTCTTCGAGGGTATCCTGACCCCCCTTATGTCCTTATTGTAAAGGTCTATCTCTGTCACCAGTCCCCTGTTCGGCTTGGTGTACTTGATGGGCGCTCCCGTCCTTGCCCTTGCGTTCCTTTGGTCGGCGTCGAACGCACTCCACTCCGGCCCGTTGTCCGTCATGTTCTCCTCTATGACCAGTCCGCAGTTGTTGCATACGAGCTCTCCCCTCTCTCCGTCGAATATCAGGTCCGTGCTTCCGCAGCTCGCGCACTTCTTCGTGGCCTCGTGGGTCCTTGTGTTCTCCATCTGGGGCGCCTGTGCCTGCTGCATCCCGCCCTGTATGGTGGGCATCACCTCGTCCTCCATCTGCCTTCCCCTGCCCCTTGTGGAGGCGTCTGCCAGGCTCAGCTTGTCCCCGCTTACTATGATCTTCCTTGCCGGGGCTGCCTGTGCGGCCTGGACCGGCTTCGAGGGCTTCCTGCCCTTGACAGCCTTCATTGTCTTCATCTTCATCTTGTTTGACATCTTTGTCTTAGTCTTCATTGTTTCACCGATGAGCGTAAGTGCTAGCTGATGCATGATGGATAATATTTATAAATCTTAGCAAAAGTAGCACTAGTATTGTGAGGGGATAAATATATAAACCTTTCGGTGGAGTATTTAAATACCTTTGCGGGCTTGACGACGAAGCCCATGAAAGGGTAGTGGCAGGCCGTAGCCCTCTTTTTGTTTTAGGCAGCATTGGTCTGAGCGGCTCAAAGGCCTTGCATACTCACTGCGCGTCCGTCGGCGCGTTTCATCCCCTCGAGCGCGCTCGTAGTGTCATCGCTTGTGCGCTTCCGGGGTTCGTTTCTATTCCGACTTTGGCCTTAGGCCGTGGCGCGCTCTGTATGAGAGGAGCTTCCTCCTTTCGGTAGGCTGCCCGCCTGCCACCACTAATAGTATTCTCTCGGCAAGATACTTATTGCTGACGGTCGCGCAAAGAGGGCGCGTCGGCATCAGACCAGCATCGCAGGATATCCGCCCTTTATAAGGCCGGCGTAGACCGCGTGGTCCCTTGCCTTGAGGCCAGTCATGATGTTGTTGTACAGCATGCCGGCAGCCTCCGTGTCCTTGTCCCTCAAGTAGTTGAGGAACGCCATGTAAGCCGCGCCCTTCATATTGACCTTCAGCGTCTGATTAACTGCAGTCATGCTCTTGTCGAGCTGGGAGAAAGAGGTGATTATGCTTTCTGCCCTCTCTGCGGCCTTAGCCTTCGCCTCGGTGCGGCTCATGCCTGTCGCGAACTGAGCGTATATGTTCTCCGCGACCTCGACGGCGAACTTGCCCGCTGAGTTGAGCCTGAGCTGGTCAAGGTTCTTTGCCCTGCTCTTGAGCTTCTTCTCGGTCTCGTCCAGCGATTTAATGCTTTTTTCTGACATCAAAGGCACCGATAATATTAGCGTGTCAGGATATATTTATATCTTGCTAACCCTCAGCAGCTGCCTTCTTCACGAGGGCGGCGATCCTCCCCTCTTCGGCAGGGGTGAGCTTCTTCAGCGCGAAGGTTACCGGCCACATTGCCCCCTCGTCGAGCTTCGCCTTGTCACTGAAGCCTAACGTCGCGTACCTCGCCTTGAACTTATCAGCTGCCTGGAAGAAACAGACCACCTTGTCGTCCTTGGCGTACGCAGGCATACCGTACCAAGTCTTGGGCGAGAGTGACGGCGCGCTGGCCTTGACGATGGCATGCACCCGCTTGGCCATCGAGCGGTCCGGCTCTGGCATCTGGGCGATCTTGGCGAGCACTGCGGCCTCCCCATCCCCCTTGCCAGCATTCTTCTCCTGGAGGTACTCCTTCATCGCGGCTATCTCCTCCTTGCTCAATCCCTTAGCCTTCTTCGGCGCCTGTTTGCTTGTCTTTTTGATCATCTGAATCACTCGTTCGAAGCGGAATCCAATCTCTCCAATAATACCTAAACCAACAAGCCTTTTATTGCTTTGTTGAGAATAGCGCTGTGATTGGATGAACACCACAGGCATAGCGACACTCCTTCCGGCTCTGCCCAACGTCTCTCTACCGGTGGGGATAGCGGGAGAGATAATACTAGTGGCTATGATAGCAGTGGTGCTGCTTATCGTCTTCATGCTGGGCAGGAAGATACTCAAGGTGGTTTTCGGCATAATCGCGAACAGCATACTGGGGCTGATATCCATATTCGTGCTCAATCTGGTGCTCAACATAGCTATACCGATAACGGTCTACACCATGGTTGCAACTGCGATATTTGGGCTCCCTGCAGTAGGCACCTTAGTGATACTCAGACTGGCCGGAATCCCGCTTTGATCAGCTGAGCTTGCGCTCTATCTCGGCGGCTATGGATTCAATGGACTTGTCCCTGCAGTCCACTGTTATGTGCGCGTACCTTGCATAAAGGGAGGCGCGCTCGTCGTAGATTTCTTTTAGTGACTTCGTCTTTATCCCGATGATGGCCCTCCTGTCCACCTCCGGTATCCTGGCGCTTATGTTGTCGAAGCTGTCAAGGAGGTAGACAAGTATGGTGCTGCCCCTAAGACGATTCATAAGAGCCGAATCGTATATTATGCTGCCGCCGGGCGAGACTACTGTGCCCTTGGTCTCGATCCCTTCCATGTAGTTTATCTCGAGGTCCAGCATGTGCTGCTCCCCGCTCTCGTCTATTATCTCCTGCGGGCTCTTGCCTTCCTTCTCGGATATGTAGACGTCAAGATCCAGGAACGACATTCCCAGCCTTGATGCTAGAATCTTGCCTATCGTGGACTTGCCCACGCCCGCCATGCCTATGAAGACTATGCCCTTGTCCCTAACGAGCTTGGAGACGGTCATCAGTTGCACGCGAGCTTGACGTCAGAGACGTCTACGGTCTTCCTCCTGGCGTGCTTCGACAGCCTGACCGCCTTCTTCGATATGTCGAAGAGCATGGAGTTTATCCTCTTCTGCAGGTACCTGCTGGCATCAGAGCTTATCCTCTTCGCCCCAGCCTCCTTCATAATCCGCTTGACAGTTGATTCTGATACGTACACCAACATCACGGAGGAACATGGCTTGCAAGCTTTAAATCCCTGACACTTTAGCGGAAGTGAGCTACTCGAGCTGCGAGAATACCCTCTCGGCAATCTCCTTGCCGAGCAGCCTCTGGACCTTCTCCCTGTTCTCGCGTATGTCCTTGACGCCCTTTATGCCGTTGTTGTAGAGCAGCCTAGCCCTTGCGCGTCCTATCTGCTCCAGTCTCACAAGGTCGAGCAGCTCCTCCTTTATCCCGTACCTCACCCTCACCCTTGTCTCTATCATCTTGTGCACAGACTTGTGCATTATCTTGGCCAGCTCTATCGCGGAGTATATCATCCAGTCGGCGTTGCTTATCTTAGAGTACAGGAATCCGGGGGTGGATGAGTACTTCTCAACTATGGCGGGTTCCTTCATCTCTTCGCTCCAGTCCTTTATCAGCAGCGCTGTGCTGAACGCCCTTGCTGGATCGTAGTAGCCGTAGTCCATGCTGTATGGGTCGGTGAGCATCTTCTTCTGCTTCCTGGAGTGTATATGCATTATGTACTGGGCCTCCGCCTCCTCTGTCTGCTTAGCATGGGGCCTCATCTCTAGAGTGTTGCATATCATGAACAGCACGTCCATCATGTCCATCTCACCCTCTATGGAGTTGAGCATCGTCCTTGCGGATAGCGGGTCTATGTACAATTCGCTCACACGCTTGCCCAGCCTGGTTGCCTTGTAGACATCCCTGTCTATCTCCTCCACGAACTCCCACTCCTTCAGTTCATTGAGAACCTCGTTTATCACGTTGGATATGTGCCTCTGGTTGCCGTACTGGAAGCTGTAGAACGTCTTCGAGAGGAACTTCTGCATGGACTCCTTGTCGTTTAGGAAGTTCTCAGCTACGAATGCAAGTATGTGAGTCCTCAACACAGGGGCTATCCCGAGCGCGGACTCGATAGGCTCTGGTTTGGCAAGCATGTAGTGCTCGTACAGGTCCTTCACCTTCTCCTTTGTGCCGGCTATGAGGAGCGCCCTGCCCTCCTTGTCGTACTTGGGCCTTCCCGCCCTGCCGAAGAGCTGCATCACCTCATTGACGCCGATGCGCTCGCTGTGCGTGGCCTCGAACCTCGTCACGTCCTTGACCACGACAGTGTGGGCAGGAAGGTTGACGCCTAGTCCCAAGGTCGTGGTTGAGCATATCGCCTTGAGCAGGTTTGACTTGAACGCCTCCTCGACCAGCGACCTCTGCTGGTTCATCAGCCCAGCATGGTGGAACGCGACCCCGCTCTCAATCAGTGTGGCGAGCTTCTTGCACTGCTCGGTGGGGTTGGATAGGGAGTTGAGCACCTTCTGGCTTACCTCCGCCAGCCTCTTCTTCTCCTCTGCATTCAGGTATGGGAGCGTATGCCTCGACATCCTGACAGCTGCGGATTCTGTGTTCCTCTTCGACGAGTAGAACAGCAGCACCTGCTTCTTCTGCTCCAGCGTGTCCTCGATTATCCTGGTCTCCGGTATCCTGCTCCCGCCTGCCAGCTCCCTCGAGTCCAGCTTCCTGCTATTGTCCTTTGAGTAGTACAATTGGTCCTCGTGGACCACTCCTTTCTGCAGGGTCACTGGTCTGAAGTCGCTCTTGACTATCTCAGCGTTGAGCCACTTGCCCAGCTCGTCCGCGTTGCCTACCGTAGCGCTGAGCGCGAGCACCTGGGCGTTTGACATGGTGCCCAGCTTGGTTATGAGCAGCTCAAGGGTGGGGCCCCTCGAGGAGTCGCCGAGCATGTGCACCTCGTCGAATATTATGCACCCGATTGATTGGAGCCACTCAAGCCCGTGCCTGAGCAGGCTGTCGAACTTCTCGGTGGAGAAGAACATCATGTCGTAGTTGGATAGCCAGAGGTCGTTCGAGTCCAGGTCGCCGATGGATATCGCGGCCTTGATGTACGGGTACGCGGCCTTGAACTCCTCGAACTTCTCAGTAGCGAGCGCCCTCATCGGCGCTATGTATATCGCCTTCCTGCCCTTGGATATTATGGAGTTGACGGCGGCCATCTCAGCTATGAGCGTCTTTCCGCTGGCGGTGGGGCTGGCGACGAGCATGTGCTTGCCCTCCATGAGACCGGCGGCTATGGCGCCCTCCTGTGGGGGCGTGAAAGAGATTATGCCCCTTGATAGCATCGACTCCAGGATCTCGTTCGGTATCCTCCCCTTGAGCGATGCCACGTCCATGGTAGTATTGCTGGCTGCTAATTATTAGATTTATACGGGATTAGCTCCGACGAGCGGCTGTAAAACCTATTTATTTGTTGCTTTCGTATGTAAAGCGGGTAGCATGTTCGGGTCTCGCGGCAAATCCTCCAGCAGGGCGCAGATAGCGCTGGAGTTCCTAGTGGTATACGCATTCATATCCATAGTGTTCGCGGTCATATTCACGCTCATCGCGGCGCAGAGGGCCGCCACGCTGGC
>JAGWFU010000001.1 GCA_028867845.1 Microcaldota archaeon
TTCCGGTTGCGAGCGGCTGCGTGTCGAACACCTTCGCGTAGTTGATCAGGTCCTTGAGGTCCCTTGCTATCGAGAGTCCGCACTGCCTGAACACGGCCTCGTATGCCTGGCTGCTACCGGCGAGTGAGGCTGTGTGTGAGTGGGCGGCACCAGCTCCAGCTTCAGTGACTCCGCCCTTGCTGATTACTATCGGTTTTATCTTGGTCACCCTTTTCGCTACATCTATGAACTCCCTGCCCCTCTTCACGCCCTCCATATAGTAGACTATGACCTTGGTGTCCTTGTCGTTGCCAAGATAGTTGAGTATGTCGACCTCGTCTATGTCGGCAGCGTTGCCGTACGATATGAACCTAGCAAGTCCGAATCCCTCGCTCCCTATCATGTCGAGCACAGCGCTTCCAACAGCACCGCTCTGCGCGGCAAAGCTGACGCCGCCTATCTTCGGCCTGTCTATCTTGTAAGTCGGGAGAAAGAGCGTGTCTATCCTCGATCTTGGATCCATCACTCCGAGGCAGTTAGGCCCTATTGTCGGCATCGAGTACTTCCTTGCAATTGCCACTAGCTGGTCCTGCAGCTGCGTGTTCCCCACCTCGGAGAATCCGCCGCTCACAACAACCAGTCCCTTGACTCCTGCTTTGCCGCACTCCTCCATCACCTGAGGGACTACCATTGCCGGCACGGCTATGACTCCCAGGTCTATAGGCTTCTTTATGTCGAGCACGCTGCGGTAAGACTTGAGCCCCATTATCTTGCCCTCGTCCTTGACGTTGACCGGGTAGATATTGCCTGAGTAGCCCGCATCGATGTAGTTCTGGAGTATCACGTGGCCAACCTTGTCGGGGTTGCTTGATGCCCCTATTATCGCCACCGACTTCGGCGCCATTATGTGGGCGAGGCTCTTGTACTCTTTGGTCGTCTTCATGCTCTCAGCCCATTACCCTCAGGTCCACGGCATCGTATGTGCCGTCGTGAAGTATCAGCGGGTTCAGGTCGAACTCCGTTATCTCGTTTTCTGCGAACATCTTCGCCGCGCTTATCAGCAGTTTCTTTATCGCAGCCTCGCTCTCCTTTGTCGGGGCGATTATCGCCCTGGACTTCATCTGCGCTATCATCGACTCAGCATCGAAGTCGCTTATTGGGCATACGCGAAGGGCGAAATCTTTGAACGTCTCCACATAGATTCCGCCAAGGCCGAGAAGTATCATCTTGCCGAACTGCTCGTCAGTGTTGCCGCCTATTATTATCTCGATTCCGCCGGCCACCATCTTCTGCGCAAGTATCTTGTATGGTCGGAACTGCTGCGCCCTCTTCTCGAGCAGCGAGTAAGCATCCCGTATGCTCTCGTTTGTTGAGAGGTCCAAAATTATGAGCCCGCTCTTTGACTTGTGCAGCGCCTTTGCGGATATCGCCTTGAGCACTATTGTAGAACCAGAGGCGAAGCGTACCGCATCGTCAGCGCTCCTCACATAGGAACTCTCCACGCTCCTTATGCCGTATCTCTTGATGAGGGCATGCGCCTTATCGTAATCCCAGAGCTCGTCCATCCCAACACCCCGAGCCTCGCGGCTAGAGTCTTCCCATCATGAACATCCAGGCTGCGACGATAATTATTATGATTACTATCGTAGCCACTCCCATGATAAGCATGCTCTTCCCGCTCATTCCCATCTTTGGCGCAACCGCCGGCTCGGCTGCAGGCTGTGCCTCCGCCGCAGGCGTCTGCGCCGGCATTGGCTGCTGCATCTGCATCGCAGGTTGCGGTGCTCCCGGCTGCGCCGGCGCAGCAGGCATGCCGTTCTGCACCTGCAGGAACCCCTTCTCGGTGAGCGTTATGTCTATGGATCCGTTCCTGAACTCGTAGGACAGGTATTGCTGCTCGGCGAGCTTGTAGAGGTGCATCGCGAGGTCCCTTGACGTCACGTTAACCGCGCCTGTTATGTCGATCAGGCTCCTCTTGCCCTTCGAGAGCTGTGTTATTATCGCAAAGTCGAGGTGGTCGAATCCGCCTTTGGCCTTCTCGTTCGCCTCCGCGACCGTGGCCTTGCCCAAATCGGTCACGCTGAGCGCGCTCTGCCCAGGGAACGTGGTCGTGAAGTCCACGAGCCCCTTCTGCTTGAGGCCGCCGAGGATGTTGGACGCGTCGAAAAACGAGGAGTTTATCAGGCTGCCAAACTTCTCCACTACAGTATCAGTTTTCACCCTAGAGAGTGATATCAGGTCGATAAAGTTAACATCAGAAGCCATCGAGTCACCGCTATCGTATAAAGAAAGAAATCTATTTATAGGCTCTCTCGGACTGCACACGCTGTTTGGCCGCAGTGGGCCGCACAATCCAAAGCTTAATTAAATGGTATCTCGCAATGTTATTAGACCAAAGTAATCCGACCAGTTGATTTTAAATGCAATTCAAGTTTTTCGGCGCGGCACAGGAAGTTGGGCGTTCAGCCATATTCATGAAGGACATAAAGGGCATCATGTTCGACTACGGGATAAAGCTCGGCACGGAGAAGCCCGAGTACCCGATAGGCCTGCCCCAGGTAGATTCCGTTGTGCTCAGCCACGCCCACATAGACCACTGCGGCGCGCTGCCGATGATATACAACGGGCAGTACGTGCCCACATACGGCACAAGGCCCACGCTCAAGCTCGCGAACATACTTCTTGACGACTCGCTCTCAGTAGCGAGGAAGAACCACACGCAGGCGAAGTTCAGCAAGAGGCAGATAAAGGCGTTCAACAACAAGTTCCAGAACAAGGACTACCACCACCCGTTCAGGATAGGCGACATGGAGCTCGAGTTCTACGATGCAGCCCACATATCGGGCAGCGCTGCCACTCTTATAACTAGGAAGAACGCGAAGGCTAACAAGCGCGTGCTTTACACCGGCGACTACAAGCTCAGCGAGCAGGCGCTGCACAAGGGCGCTGAGACCGTGGAGTGCGACGTCATGGTCACAGAATCGACTTACGCCACAAGGAAGCACCCGCAGAGGGAGGAGCTGATAAACAGGTTCATCAGCAAGGTCAAGGAGACGCTCGACGCGGGAGGAAACGCGCTTGTGCCGGTCTTCGCAGTTGGCAGGAGTCAGGAGATACTTTACCTGCTCCATAAGCACAACCTATCGGGTTACACTTACATAGACGGCATGGCAAGGGCCGCAACCAAGGCAGTGCTGGACTTCCCCAACTACATAAGGAACGCGGATGAGCTCGAAGACGCGCTGGGGGAGGCTACAGTCATATCGGAGCACTCGCACAGGAAGGAGGCGCTAGAGAGCCCATCGGTAATACTCACGACCGCGGGGATGCTGAGCGGCGGACCGGTGCTCAACTACATAACCAAGCTCAACAAGTACTCCCACATAATGCTCACCGGATACCAGGTCGAGGGCAGCAACGGAAGGACCCTGCTCGACCACAAGAAGGTCACGATCGAGGGAGTGGTCCACAAGATAGACACACCCGCAACGTACTTCGACTTCTCGGCCCATGCTGGCAAGGACGACCTATACGACTACGTGAAGAGATGCAACCCGAGCACGGTCATCTGCATACACGGCGACGCGGAGAACTCGAAGGACTTCGCTGAGAACCTCACTCTGGAGGGATACAAGGCATACGCCCCTCAGCTCGGAGAGACGATCAAGCTTGACTGATTCTTGTAAAAACAGATTGACTAGAACTGCCCTACGTTAGGCATGTTGATGTCGAACTCCTGCCCCTCCATCGGATACAGCTGCGCAGATGGTGCGCTTTCGTAATTGTTCCTCGAGTAGGCGAGCACCACTATTGCTACGAATCCTATCGCCGCGAGCAGCGCGAGATAAAGAGTCCCGCTGTTCAGGTACTGGTAGCTGGCAAGTGCAACGTTGGCGAATACAGTAACTATGGCTACGCTGTATCCCCTCAGTGACTGCAGGAAGAGCAGCATCGCAGCAACCACAGCGAACACCGCGAGGACGCCCTGCGCGATCGCCGCCATGTAGCTGTAGTTTATGTTCGACAGGAATGCGAATATGCCAACCGCGTTGGCGTAGCCGATTATGTAGGCCAGCTGGCCGTTCGCGAATATCACGAACACGGCAAACATCACGAGCAGCAGCGTGGCCGCGACGGTGCTCAGGTTGTTGTAAGTGGAATATCTCTCCTTCTCCTCAGAATAGGTGGGGGCCTTGTCCACGTCCTCCAGGCAGTAGTAGTTGCCGTTGTACTCCGCTATGTCCTCGAAGCAGAAGGGCCTGTGGCAGTAGTTGCACCTTGAGTAGGCCTTCCTCCACGGGTGCCACGTGCAGTGCAGGTTCTGCACCGCCTCCCTGCTCATGTATTCAGCCCGCGTCTGTGCCGCGCTCTTGTTTATAAGCGCCTCCTGCATCTGGTCGTCGGACTCGTAGACCTCGCCTGTCTTCTCTGCAGGCGCGTAAGACTCGTAAGCTTGTTTCCTCTCTACAGGTCGCTCCTCCACCTGCTTCGGCTTTGCAAACTGCATCGGAGTCGCGGGCTCCCTCTCCTGAGGTGCCTCCTTCTGCTTGTTGAAGAACAGAGGCTTCCTCTCAGGCTTCTGGACCGGCTCTGCAACTGCCTTCGGCTCAGGTTTCTTAACGGCCTTGACCTCGGGCTTCTTCTCAGGCTTTGTCTCCGCTGGCTTCTCAACAGGCCTCTTCTTTTGCTGCTCCCTAACCTTGAAAATAATCAGATCGTTAGGGTCTATAGCCATCAGATCTCCTTGTTGGCCTTCCTGATCGCGTTCTGCTTCAGCTTCTCGAAGATTCCCCTGTGCTTGGCGCAGCTTATGCAGTACCACTGCTTCCTCCTCTCGAAGAACCTTACGTCCATGTTGTTCTTCATCTCGGTATTGAAGGTTATCGCCCTCTCATAGGCTACGCCCTTGTTTCTCGGGACCTTCCTTCCGCATGAGTCGCAAACTACTACTGTCTCCTTTCCTCTTGTCACTTATACACCTTTAACTCTATACAATTGGCATAAGAAGATTAATAATCCTTGCATCGCGGCGACGAATCCCGCTAGCCAAGCTTTGTTACTGAAACCGAGTCTGTCTTCTTGTTTGTGGTGTAGACATATCTGCCATCGGGGGTTATTACTGATGGTGAGCCTACAGTCCAGACTATCTTGTCTGAGTTAAGGTCCACTATATAGTAGATGGAAGCCCCCTGGTTGCCCCCTCCAACCACATACATGTACCTGTTGCTGGGCCCGAATGCAATCTGGAAAGGTCCCTTAATGAATGGGACAACTGTGTAGTAGATGCCGGTAGTTGTATTTATTGCAATGATGCTATTCCCGCATATTGCGTACAGGTAATTCGGATTCGCCGATGTGTCCAATGAATCCGGCGGGTTCAGGCCGCCGCATACCGTTTGTACTGCATGCACGAGCCCATAATCTGAGGCATTCAGGATGTCAATGCCGCCGTCGCTTTCCGCCACATAGATGTACTTTCCGTCAGGGCTTAGCTCGATGTAGATCGGAGTATGGTAGGTACCAGTGGACCCAGATTGGGTGAAATTGGGGCCCAAAGGCACGCTCACCGTGTTGTTTGTCAAGGAATTGGTCACAAGTATAACGTTCTGATACGGCACGGTCTCATACACATATCTTCCATTACTAGAGGGCCTGATGGTGCTGGCGTTGTAAGCTGTAGCCACCGCATACATTATGCTTGCAGTGCTGGTGTTCGCTATCCACACATTACCATACTCAGGTATGGTGCTGAAACTGGAATTCAGGAAGTAAAACGTTGCACCGCTCTCAGAATTTCCAAAACGTATGTAACCAGCACCATTGTAGCCTAAGCTATCCACCAGTTTGTTAGAGGTCAGATTCAGCACCGAAATGCTCTGTGTGCACACAACAAGCAGATACCTGCCATCCGTAGTTATCGCCATGCCCTTGGGATCAAAGCACGTACCTATGGTGGCAACCACCTTGTTCTCAGAGGCGTTTATCACCGAGACCGTGCTACTGTTCGTGTTCCCTACATACAGGTAAGCGCCACTTGGGGAGACCATTATGGGGTAGGGGGACTTACCCACAGATATCCTACTAGCTGCGTTAATGTAAGCCAGGCCCACAATTGCCACTATAATCAGGATTAAGACAGCGATTACGGCCGCCTTAGTGCTGGTCACTATTAATTAAGGCGGAAGGCACACTAAAAAGCTTTCGATTCACGTTCTGGTTTCACTTCATTATTCGTGTCGGCGGAACGAAAGCTTTAAAATCTAATTACCAGAGTAATAGTACAAAAGGGTCAGCGGATGAAAATCTACCTCATAAGCGACAACAAGGACAAGGAGATAGCGCTGGCAAACGCGATAGCTAAGGCCAACCACTCACCCATAATGAGCGAACTCTCTACTGACGATTACAAAGAGATGGTAGACGAGGCAATAGACAACGCGAAGTCCGGCTACGACCTGATGGTGATGGTCTCGAGCGACTCGGTGGACGCGTGCATAGAGGCCAACAAGAGCGGAAAGCTAAGGGCCTTGGTCTGCAGCACAGCTGAGGACGCGGCAAGGGCAAGGAAGGCGGGAGTCAACCTCATAATCATAGACAACAGCACGACCAAGACGGATTCGTACAACGTCATAAGGGGATGGATGGGCGGAACCGCGCCCGCTCAGAAGAAGGAGTACGTCGAGAAGCAGCAGTCGTCGCTCTCCAAGATAACAAAGATTATGCCGCAGAAGAAGGAGGCGGAGAAGGAGCCGGAACCAGAGGAAGAGGAGGACATGCCGCCGCCAAAGAAGGAGACCGGCATAATCGGGAAGATAAAGTACACGTTCGGCGTGGAATGAGCTAGATGGACCTCAACTGCGAGCGCGCCATGGGGATAATAATCCCAGCCATAAGGATATCCGTCTCGAAGAGGCTTAAGAGGGACGGGATGACGCAGGCAGAGATATCGGCGAAGCTTGGGATAAGGCAGGCGACTGTGAGCAAGTACCTCACCGGAAAGTATTCGAAGAAACTCAAGCTTGCGGAGAGGCTGGTCGACTCCAAGCGGATATCCGACTCGATAACCAAGCTGGTGCTCAAGGGAAAGGGCGCATCAGCAGTGTCAGATGCAATGGACTCTGTTGCGTTCAAGAAGGATGTTGTTGCAGCGGCACTAAAGATAAGTTAACTGTTCTCTATCCTAAGGATTGCGCCAAGCCCGCGCATGTCCCTCAAGAATTTGGGGTAAGACACGGCTGCGCAGTCAGGGTCCATCACCGAGGTGTCCCCTACCAGCATGCCCGCCATTGTGTACACCATGAACAGCCTGTGGTCTCCCCCCATCTTCGGCCGCGTTCTTGGATCCAGGATTGCACCGTGAAGTTTACCTTCTGTCCTTATCCACAGGCCGTCACGGTTCTCCTTCACTGTCGCGCCGAGCTTGGGCAGCTCCCTGCAGAGCATGGCTATCCTGTCGGTCTCCTTGTGCCTTGCGTGCTCCACGCCCTCTATCAGTATGCCCTCCCTCGACTTCAGCCCTAGTATGGCCATGGGCGGCAGCAGGTCCGGCGCGTCTGAGAGGTCCACCTTGCCTCCGCCAATGCTGCCCGCTTTCGCACGTATCATGTGCCCATTCATACGTACGTCGCCGCCCAGTCTCCTGACAACGTCAATAAAAACAGTATCGGATTGCGGCATCCCGTCCACCGGCGAGAATATCTCGATGCCGCCCTCTCCCACAAGTATGCCGGCTGCAATCAGCATTGCCATGCTGGAATGGTCGGGCGGCACGTTGAACACCGTCCTCTTGTAATTGGAATTCTCCACCCTGTACCTCCTGTACGGCTCCATGGCCAGCACGTCCACCCCGAACCTCTTCATGGAGGCTATGGTGGCGTCGAGGTAGGTCTTCGACACCTGTTCGCCCTCCACGTTCGCCGTCAGCCCGTTCCTCATGCGCGGCCCTGCTATGAGGAATCCTGACAAGAACTGGCTTGAGACCGTGCCGTCTATGGTAATACTGCCGCCTACTGCCGGCCCCTCTATCCTCATGGGGAGCCTGCCGTCCGTAGTCTTGCACGAGACCCCAAGTTCCCTCATCGGCCTCTCGATCGGCCCCATGGGCCTGGATTGGAGGCTCGAGTCCCCATCGACCACAACCATCTCATCGTAAAGCCCGGCTATGGCTGCGGATATCCTTGCAGTGGTCCCTGAGTTGCCAGCCTCCACCTTTGGGACCATCCTCATCTTGCGCTCGCTGGTGCCCTCCACAACTACGGTGCTGCCGTTTATCGTCACGCCTGCCCCGAAGACGCGTGCCGCCCCTATGCTGGACCATATGTCGTCCGATATCAGGGCGTTGTTTATCGTACTGACGCCATCAGCCATGCTCGCCAGGAACACGCCCCTGTGGGTATAGCTCTTGTTTGGCGGGACAGACACTGCGCCTGCTAGGCCCGACCTCTCAACCCTGCATACGGAGACCATGGAAGGAATCTGATTCCAGGGGTTAAAAGGCTTTTCTCCAACTGGCCCTTTTCGGGGCCAAAAACCAGGTCTGCAAAAGCTGAAAGGAAGTAAAAACCCCCGTAGATATGCTTTAAATACTTTGAATGGCCTATTCTAGCTGTAGTTAGTGGTTGATATAGATGGCTAATGTTAACGAAATCAAGGTCGAGGGCGTAAAGGCCCAGGTGCAGACTCAGACCCAGGTGCAGCCGCAGGCGCAGCAGCCCATGGATCCCGCCCTGGCACCCTACCACAGGACCATGGAGGAGATAGAGGCCATGCCTGTGATAGAGAAGACCATGACGGTATGCCCTGAGTGCAAGCTCATAGTCAACGGAATAATATACAAGGACGGGGACAACGTGATGATAAGGAAGCACTGCCCCGAGCACAACTGGACAATTGAGAAATATTGGGAAGACTACGACATGTACATGAAGATGAGGCGTTACAATTACTTCGGAAGGGGATTCGACAACCCCAACTTCATAACCGAGACGAAGGGGGCGAACTGCCCCTTCGACTGCGGAATGTGCGAGAGGCACAAGTCCCACACCGGATTGGCCAACGTCGTGGTAACGAACAGGTGCCACCTGTCGTGCTGGTACTGCTTCTTCTATGCGAAGGAGGGAGAGCCGATCTACGAGCCCTCCACTGACGAGCTCAGGAAGATATTCAAGAACCTGAGGAACCAGAAGCCCATACCTGCCAACGCGCTCCAGATAACTGGAGGAGAGCCGACCATGCACCCCGACATAGTGGGTGTAATCCAGGCGGCGAAGGAGGAGGGATTCGACCAGATCCAGCTCAACACGACTGGAATAAACCTTGCGCTGAACCCTGAGCTGGCGTACAAGATAAAGCACGCGGGCGCGGGAACTCTGTACCTCAGCTACGACGGAGTGAGCAAGAGGGCGAACCCCAAGAACCACTGGGAGGCCCCGCTCACGCTGGACGTGGCGAGGAAGGCCCACATAAACGTGGTGCTGGTACCCACTGTAATAAGGACGATAAACGACCACGAGCTGGGCTCGATAATCAACTTCGCGCTCAACAACACCGACGTCATAAAGGCGGTGAACTTCCAGCCGGTATCGCTGGTGGGAAGGATGCCTACGAGGCTGAGGGAGAAGCAGAGGATATCGATTCCGGGAGCGATCAAGCTGATAGAGAAGCAGACCAACGGCGTGATAAGGAAGGAGCACTGGTTCTCGGTGCCTTACGTCGGAGGGATAAACAAGTTCATAGAGGCGCTCACTGGAGAGTACAAGTACGACCTCTCCATACACTTCGCGTGCGGAGCTGGCTGCTACATATTCCTCGACAGCGACAACAAGATAATACCGGTCACTGAGTTCGTCGACGCCGCAGGAATGCTCGACCACCTGCAGAAGGCGGTCAACGAGATGGAGGGCAAGGGCAAGCTCGCGAGGAAGGCCATCGCGGTCAAGACGCTTCTGGGCATAACCAAGTTCATAGACAAGAAGAAGCAGCCCAAGTCGGTCAACTTCATGAAGCTGCTGATGTCGATATTCACGAAGCACGACTTCGGCTCGATGGGAACGCTGCAGATGAAGTCCCTCTTCTTGGGGATGATGCACTTCCAGGACGAGTACACATACGACATCCACAGGGTCGAGAAGTGCGACATACACTACGCGATGCCCGACGGAGAGGTTCTCCCGTTCTGCACGTTCAACGTCTTCCCAGAGGTATACAGGGACAAGGTGCAGAAGCAGTACTCAATCCCGACCAAGGAGTGGAGCAAGACCCACCCGAGCTGGGGATACTCCAAGGACAAGTACATAAGGAACGTCAAGGAGTGGGAGGCCACAGAGCCTTACAGGAGGACCTACGGCATGATGAAGGACTACTTCGCCATGCAGGTAAACGGAGGGATTCCGGTGGCGAACTTCGCCAACGAGAAGTTCGACGGAGTTGCACCAGCAGTCGCTGCAAAGCAGCAGGTCGCCGTTATGGCAGCACAGCCTGCAGCTCACCAGGAGCAGACCATGAAGGTCGCTCCCTCTACTGCAGCTACTCATGCAGCAGTCCACCACGCCCACGAGGAGCACTCCGAGAAGAAGGAGGGAGACTCATGCGGCTGCGGAGGCGGGTCATGCGGATGCGGCAAGGGAGCCGAGGCTGAGGGCGATTCGTGCGGCTGCGGAAGCGGCTCGTGCGGATGCTGAGACGCAGCTTCGCTACTAATTAGTCAGTGCTTCATATGGACCATACAACTGCAGGACCGGAGGCAAAGCAGGCGGAGGAGGAGAACGCAAACTTCAACGCCTACGTCACCGAGGATGGCAAGCAGTACAGGGTCCCATACAGGATGATTAAGAGGCTAATTTTCTCCAACGTCAAGAAGGAGGAGCTGCAGGACATACAGCACTCAGCAAGATTGCAGTACAGGCTCATGCTGATGGATCCAGTGATCAAGGCGAACGTCAACTTCACCAAGAGGATCATAACGATTCTGTACAACCCCAAGACTGCGGAGAACATAAGGGAGAAGACCAGCAGCGAGGAGCTCATCCAGTTCCTCGCCAAGCAGGGGGTAAACGTCGACACCAACTCGATGGCCGAGGAGGACTACGACTACTACAAGAACCTCTACACCTACGCCTACATGCCCCCCACGATCAGGGAGACAACTCCATACGGATACACGAAGGAAGAGTGGCTCAAGATAAGGGACGACTGGAAGACGAAGATGACGAAGGTCGAGGCCGGCAAGCTGGGCAAGCACAGGGAGTGGCAGGACAGCTACCTTGAGGAGAATCCCGAGATAGCCAAGGTGATAGCGCCCGAGTTCAAGCCCAAGGCCGCGGCGGTGGTCAAGAAGTCGCTGCTCGGCGGCATATTGGGGAACAAGGAGGCCAAGAAGAAGGAGAAGGGATTCTGGTTCCACGGAATCTGATTTTTCAGTGAGCGGATGCAGAAGACACTCGTACTTATAGACCCGGACAGGGCGCTGGTCAGGGAGGCCAAGAACGTATCCCAGTACTACATGGAGGGGATAAGGATGGTCTACGGCGTCTACATGGAGGACATAAACCTCGACGAGTTCGTGGGCAGGACGACGCAGGAGACTGTGATAGAGCTGCTCCAGAGGAACGGAGTGCCGCAGGAGGAGATAAACGAGAAGCTCCACGTATTCGCGGAAGAGCTGCCGTACGAGCACTACAACGTAGCGGGCCACGACGCCGCCATTCTTGGCGACGGGACAAAGGACGCTTTAGAGAGATTGTCTAAGGACAACGACATAATATTGGGCGCGGCATCGGGCCAGCTAGAGAGGATACTCAAGAACATGTTCGAGCGTGCAGGGCTGAAGATGGAGTCGTATTTCAAGTTCGGAGCGTACGGCGACGCGGCGGTAGGGATGGAGGGCATACTCAACGCAGCCCTGGGCAAGGCGAACGGATTCGGCATTCCGAAGGAGAGGATATTCTTTGTCGGGTACTCGCCGCAGTCCATAACGGCTGCAAAGGCGCTGGGCATACGCACCATCGGCATATCCACTGACTACTTCTTCAAGGAGCAGCTATCCCACGCCGGGGCAGAGCAGGTTACGAAGAGCCCGAGGGACATACCTAAGCTTACCAGAAACTGAGCCGCAGGAAGATACCTATTTATACCTGCGATTTCCCATAGCTAATCGAGTGATTCGTTGGAAGGCAGGGTCAAGGCGCAATCCGCGATGGAGTATCTCTCCACCTACGGCTGGGCGATACTCGTAATAGTGATTGTCGCAGCGCTTCTGTACCTGTACTCCTCGACGCCATCAACCGTCGTACCCACCTCCTGCAAATTCATAAGCGGGGTGTACTGCAACGACATAGTGCTGGGCACCAACGCGATGACCAAGGCCACTACGGTCGGGCTGTTCCTAACTAACTCCCAACCCTACCCTATGGCCAAGCCCTACTTCTTCGCGAAGGTCGCGGGCGCGAACACCACAGGCACATCATGCTCGCCCAACTACGTCCTCGCCGGAGGCTCAATGGTCTGCGTGCTCAACCTGCCAGTATCAACCACGATGGGCCAGTTCCTTGCAGGCAACCTTTACCTGAATGCGACTTACTGCGGGCTGCAGCCCAACTACTCGCAGGCGAACCTGTGCAACACAGCGCCAAGGCAGACCTACATAGGGATCTTCAATTCGCACGCAGAGCCGCTCATAAGCACTAACACTATAATAACTCTGGCAGCCGCCAACGCCACGCAGTCGGCCAACGGCGCGCTTGACCCGCTGATAGCTACTGTCACGCTTCTCGGATACCCGCTCTCAGGGGCGTCTGTGAACTTCACGGCGAACGTCCCCGGCTATCCACTGTCGCCCAACTTCACGACTACGAACACCACAGGGAAGGCACTCAGCCACATATCAGGCACCAGGACAGGCAACGTGCTCGTGACCGCAGCGTACGCAGGTGAGGACGCCAACGCTGTGGTGCAGTTCGTGCCTGCGACAAACGTAAAGTTCGCTGTCACGGGATTCCCCTACTGCTCTACAGCAGGCCAGATAATAACTATCGACGGGACTGGTTACACCTGCGGCCAACTCACATCGACGACCTTTTCGTGGGGCGCTGGAAGCGTCCACTCCTGCGTAGTCAACGCGATAGTGCCTGACACCTCAACCATAAGGGGGGCGTGCAAGACCACTGGAGTCTACTGCTCGGCGAACTCCAACGCCGTCATAACGATCAACTGCACGCCCCAGTACTACCTCACCGAGTCCGCAAGCCCGCCCGCCGGCGGGTCTATATCCCCCGGCAGCAACTGGTACAACAACACCACTCCTGTAAGCATAAGCACGGCCAACAGCGTGGGATACACCTTCCAGGGATGGGCAGGCTCAGGCACCGTGTCCTACACCGGCTCCTCCAACCCCGCCACAGTGACGATGGACTCGCCGGTTGCCGAGCAGGCCACATACTCGCTGCAGGCGACGTTCTTCGAGAGCGGCCTCGCCGGCGGCACATCGTGGGCAGTGACGCTCAACGGCAACACCCTCTCCACTACGGGCACGTCCATAACCTTCACCGGCCTGCCGTCTGGCTCGTTCCCGTGGAGCACCAACGCCGTGGTATCCTGCGGCACTGGGTGCCAGTACCTGGCGTCGCCCACATCGGGCATGGTATCGACTACGGGCGGTTCCGCGTCCCAGACGGTAACATACACGCCCCAGTACTACCTCACGATGGCAGCTGGGGCAAACGGGGCTGTCTCGCCATCGAGCGAGTGGCAGAACTCTGGCAACGTGGTGACCATAACAGCCACGCCCAACGCCAATTTTGCGTTTAGCGGCTGGACAGGCACTGGTTCGGGTTCCTACTCCGGGACAGCGAACCCCTCTACAGTGACAATGAACGGGGCGGTATCGGAGACCGCAGCATTCGCATTCCAGACTACTTACAATCCCGCGAGCGGCAACTACGCCGGCGATGTGATATTCAGCTCGTCCACAACACTTACCGGCGCCGTCATCGCCTCTAACATGGTGCTGGTGCAGAGCGGCGTTACCGTTAATGAGAATGGTCAGTATCTGGAGGGCAACATACTGGTGCAGAATGTGGGCACTATCAATGATGGCTATGACGGCGGCGCCGGAGGTGCTGGGGGCACTGCTGGTGGCACAGGCGGCAACGGCGGGGCAGGTGGCGCACTAAAAAGCATGACAAGTGCATATTTCAGCCAAATGCTTACAGGTGGACATGGTGGCAATGGCGGCGGGGGCGGGGGCGGGGACTGCAGCTATTGCGGCAGCGCCTATGGCGGTATTGGTGGTGCTGGCGGAGCGGGAGGAGGCATAGTTCAAATTTATTCAGGAAATGTGATTAACCAAGGAATAGTCACTGTTAGCGGCGGCAATGGGCTGCCTGGTGGCTCGGTGAGCGGGGCAGGTGGCGGGGGCGGCGGGGCAGGTGGCGGGGGCGGCACAATCTTGATAGGGTACGGTGGTAGCTTTACCGCAGGCACGCTATACTATGGCAAGGGTACCGACGCCATTGGTGGAACAGGAACCGGCGGTTCAATTACAGAAGGTTCTGGCGGTTCTACTGGTGGAGGCGGAGGAGGCCAAGGCACGACCATCCCATCAGGCAGCCCCTGCAACGAATATATAGGAGGAAGTGGCGGCAACGGCGGTGGCGGCGCTGCAGGCGGTGCTGGCGGGGTAGGAAACAACTGCGGCCCATCTAGCCCTGCCGGCGGCAACGGGGCCTCTGGGACCAATACAAATTCTGCTGGGCAACTGATTACAAAATCGGGATGGACGCCTTAATTACTAGGCCGGTTAGGTATCGCACTCAGACAGCAACTGACTACTTCTCCTCTCCAAGGATCAGCTATCGCAGCGGGGTGCGGAGCAGTAACCAAGAGCTCTAAGGACATCCCGATACTCGTGAGGGGTTGAGCCCACAGGGAAGGGGGCACAATCAATACTTATCCCACATGCGCCCTGTGTGTCAAATACGGGGCGACGGGAGCTCCTGCAACTATCAAGGCTGCACTGACAACGGTAGTGCAGGAGACTGAGGCACAGCCATAATAGCTTTCGACGCCCTTGGGCACGGAAACCCATAGATGATGCCCGATACTATTTTTAAGATGAGCATGCAAAGCTGTATGATTAGATGGCGGTAAAGCGGCTCTTCGAGAACGTCTATCTGATAGACGGGAAGCTGGCCACCCCGAACCTGAAGAGGGGCAAGAGGGTATACAACGAGGAGCTGGTGCAGGTCGACAGCACAGAGTACAGGCTGTGGAACCCCTACAGGAGCAAGCTCGCCGCTGCGATACTCAACGGCATGAAGAACATGTCGATAAAGGAGGGCTCGGACGTGCTCTACGTGGGAGCGGCGACGGGCACCACGGTCAGCCACGTGAGCGACATAGTCAAGGGGGGCAGCGTCTTCGCCGTGGAGCTGGCGGAGAGGAACATGAGGAACCTGTTGGAGCTCTGCGACGCCAGGGACAATATAATGCCCATACTCTCCGATGCGAGGCAGACCGAGAACTACGAGTCCGTCGTGGGCAAGGTGGACGTCATGTACCAGGACGTATCGGCGAAGGAGCAGGCCGCCATTCTGCTTGCCAACAGCAGGTTCCTGAAGGAGGGAGGCATAGCATACTTCATAATAAAGTCGCAGAGCGTAGACATATCGAAGAGGCCGAAGGAGGTGTACGAGCAGGAGCTGAAGCTGCTCGAGGGTGCCTTCAAGATAGAGGAGCGCATAAGCCTAGAGCCCTATGACTCTATGCATCTGTTCGCGGTGCTGAGGAAGGTGTGAGGATGGACCAGAGGAGGTACATGGATTATATCTCAAAGTTTGCCACAGCTACGCGGCTCCTCTGCATACACTGTGGGGCAGAGACCCCATCATTGGGGCAGTTCTCCCTATGCTCAGCGTGCGAGAACATAGTCGACACAACTGCTGACGCGGCGGCAAAGACGCCAGCAATGGCAGACTCGATAAGGCAGATAAAGGCTCTTGTCGACTCGGGGAATTTCGACGCTGCGATTGCGGCATACAAGGGAATAGACCCGACGATGGAGGAGCCGGCACTGCTGTACGCGCTGGCGCTGCTGTACATAAGATACTCCAACAGCGTGCTCGGCGGAGTCAATTACACAAAGCAGGGATTCATGTACGAGAACATCGATATGCGGGACAGGTCGCTGGCACTGATATCGCTGTCGAAGAGGATGCTTGCCAGGGCGATAGTGCTTCTCACTGCATCTCTTGCAAAAGGAGAGGAGTACAGGCAGCGTTACCTCCTGCTGCTGTGCCAGATTAAGTTCGGGAAGATCAGGGGAGCAAGCGAGAGCATTGAGGCACTGAAGAAGTCCAGCCAGCCCGCATTGGCGTCCTACGCATCCCTTCTGCTTGACGCGAAGAGCGGAGAGATGGAGCCCATGCGCGCGGCCATCGAAGAGATGGAGAGATCGGGAAACATATTCGTTAATACCTTATTTTACGATGCGTACTTGGACTTGAAGGAGAGGAAGGCGGATTCTGCAAGAATGAAGCTTGCTGCGCTCTCGGCGTACTCGGAGAGCCAGAGTATTGAGGCCTTGATGGAAGAGATAAAGGAGGCCTTGGACCCGCAGTGATTCAATTCACTGCTTGTAGGAGATTGATACCTGGTTGTTGTAAAGAAGCGCGTTCTGCGTGAGCAGCGCCCGTACAGTCACGCCTATGATTGAGTTTATCGGTATGAGCGGCGTGAAGTTCAGCGGGTATGTGCCGTTTATCGGCACAGCAAACTCCTGACTGCCAACGAGGAGGTTCGACTTGCCGGTCAATCTTGCGTTGGCAGTGGCCATGATCGTTATTGCGTTGGTCGAGTTAAGTTGACTGTAGAGCGTCTGCTGGAGCGAGTACGCGCTAATCCCCCCCAAAACGATCTCGTACTCGGCGCCGTTGCTTATGTAGTTCTGGATGGTCCCGCTGTTCCTCAGAGCCGAGAGAGTGCCGAGAACTGAGTTTGTGACCTCGGGGCTGTTCGAGTTGATCCCCAGCATCGCAGTGCTGGAGTAGCCGGCTATGACCACGTTGGCAGTGCCCGCTGCGAAGAAGCTCTGCTCCTGTATCGAGCTGGTAGTGGAGCTTGAAGCCACTGCTGGCGCGTTGCTGCTGATCCCGAGGTAGGAGAATATGAACATCAGCCCTATGAAGACGGAGCCAGCAAACAGCAGCTTCTTCTTTCTCTTCTCCTCCATGCGCGCTTCAGCTCTTCTGCTTCGCCTCCTCAGGCCTCACGTACTCTTCGTCGATGTCCACCTTGCCCACGTTCTTGAAGTAGGTGAAGATGCCAGCGACAAGGTTGGCCTTGCCCATGAAATAATCAGCGTTCTTCTTTACCGAGTTGTCGAAGCTCAGCCTGACATCCTTGTCCTTCACATCGATCTTTGTTACATCAAGGCCGGTCATCTTGCCGAGTGCAGATATCTTCTCCTTGTCGTCGGTGAGGTTCTTCACTACCTTGACCTCGTATGTTATCTCCCTGCCCGCGAGCGGGTGGTTTGCGTCCACTACCACTCTTCCGGAGTTGACGCTCTTCACTATCGCGGTCATGTTGTCCAGGTTCACCTGAAGACCCGGATACGGATCTATATCGTGCTTCCTGAACTCCGCAATCGGCATTATCCTGACGAGGTCCTCCATGCGCTCGCCGAACGCCTCATCGGGCTTAAATGTGGCCTTCTTGCTCTCGTTGATGCCCATAGAGTGCAGCTCCCTGTCGAGCCCCTTTATCACTCCCTTGCTGCCCAGAACCACGAGCACCGGCCCGTAGCTGTTCTCCTTCTCGTGGGGCGCAGGCAGCGTGCACTCCTGCGTCGTCAACGCGATAGTGCTGGACACCTCCACGATAAGAGGGGGGCCTGCAAGACAAACAACGTCTACTGCAGCGCGAGCCAGAACTCCACAATAACAATCAACTGCACGCCCCAGTACTACCTCACCGAGTCCGCAAGTCCGTCCGCCGGCGGCTCTGGCATTGTGGTAATAGCGTACAACTCCCTAGGCAACGGGAATCCATAGACGTCCCCCCTCTCTGTCGTATCCCGCTAATATCTCCCCTCTTTAAGTCTTTACCCACAAGAAGAATGCCCAACCGCTTGTGGCGTGGTTAAGGAACGAAGCTAGAGTACTTCGTGCCTGCCGCTATCCGATGCCCCGCCCCTTGGGATGGGGTTATCCACTTCTGTCGGGAAGAAATTCTGGCGGGACAACACACAAAGCCAGTATCGCCGTAAGATTATTAAACTGTTACAGATAAGGCATATAGATTTGATGGGGGGGGGAAAGGGCAAACGGCTGAAACAGCAGTCGGCGCTGGAGCTGCTCACAACCTACTCGTGGGCCCTCCTGATAATCGCCATATTCGTGGCGGCAGTCGCAGTGATAAACAGCGCAAGGCCTGCGACCAACTATCTCGCATCCTCATGTTCAATAGAGCCACTTCTCCTGTGCACCCAGACCCTTCTCAACTACAACGCGATAAGCCCGATAAAATTCACAATCCTCTTCCAGAATAACTTAGGGCAGACGATGTACTTCCCACTCAACTCGATCAACATAACTGTGACGAACATAGGCAACAAGGGAGTGACATACTCGAAGGGCAACTGCACCCCCTCCCTTGCACTGCAGGGCACGCCGATACTTTGCAGCGCCTACATACCCGGTACGTTCAAGCCCGCGATAGGAACGCAGGAGACCATACTGTTCTCGCTGAACTACCAATTGTGCAGGACCAACGCGCCCTCCTCCTGCGCCTCGACGCAGTACAGGACGGCCGGCCAGTCGTCGCAGACCATGGCGCCCTCGGCAACCGTGTTCCACACGCTGAAGATAACTGCGAGTCCAACCTCGGGGTTCGTGAACCTCAACGGGGTGACATATCTCAACAACGCCAACGTCCTGCTTCTCACCAACAACTACAACGTGTACGCGATACCACCATCGGGGTACAAGTTCTCCTCTTGGGGAATCAGTGTGGGGGCAGGAGGCGGGACCTCAAGCGTCGTATCCAGCTCCACGCAGAACACGATACTCAATCTGGGGTCCAACGCGACCCTGACCGCCAACTTCGGCACCTTGCCGACTACGAGCACGGTGACCCTGACTTCTACGTCAACGGCCTCAACCTCATCAACAACTACGTCATCGACTACAACAACCACCATATTCGCTGCTACCTGCGGAGGGAGCGCCAGCTCTTCATCCGGCAACACGATCTGCACATTTACCTCGAGCGGAACGTTCACACCTAACGGCGCAGGAAATGTTGCGGTTCTTGTAGTTGCGGGCGGAGGCGGCGGCGGAAAGTCTGGATTCGGAGGTGGAGGTGGGGGAGGCGTAGTCTATGCTTCATCGTATGCTGTAAGTAGTGTTGCTTACAGTGTTACAGTGGGCGGCGGCGGAAGTGGCGCGTACGATAATAACGGAATCAGCTCTGTATTCAGTACCATAACGGCAATTGGGGGTGGAGGAGCTTCAGGCCAAAACGGCGGTTCTGGGGGCGGATGTATGGGATGTAGTGCAGGAGGAACATCAATACAAGGAAACAGCGGCGGCGGAACCGGATATGGAAATAACGGTGCTGGAGTCTTAGATGAGTCCCATAGTGGCGGTGGTGGCGGTGCTGGGAGCCCGGGTAGTGCTGGATCTCCAGGAGCAGGCGGTGCAGGCGGATCCGGTATGGCATTTAGCATTTCAGGTTCCGTGGTGTATTATGCCGGTGGAGGAGGGGGAATTTATGGTGGTGCTGGAGGTTCTGGGGGCGGAGGGAATGGCGTAGCCACCAATGGCAACAATGGCTTTCCAGGAACTGCAAATACAGGCGGAGGCGGGGGCGCCGGAGGAGCAAGCGGAGATAATGGAGGAGATGGGGGATCTGGCATAGTCATAATAGCGTACAACGCCCTTGGCAACGGCACTCCCTAATTGCGTTCTCTACAAAGCCCAGGTCGCAGAAAGCCTTAAATAGCTTAACGAGACAATACTTATCACCTGCAAGCGCGGGTCCTTTATCCTAAAGGAAAGTAATACTGGATGAAGTACAGACCGACGGTGTTATACATGGCAAAATCCTACGTGGAATTCGAAGTATCTAGTGAAGTCGTCGCGAAGACGTACGAGGCCCTGCAGATGGCAAGGCAGACGGGAACGATAAGGAAGGGGGCCAACGAGGTCACCAAGAGCGTCGAGAGGGGGCTCGCCACATTCGTGGTGATGGCCGGAGACGTGGAGCCCGAGGAGGTCGTGGTCCACATACCCAGCCTCTGCAAGCAGAAGAAGATAGCATACTCATATGTCCCGAGCAAGGCAGAGCTCGGCAAGGCGATAGGCATGAACGTCCCCTGCACCGCGATAGCCGTGGAGAAGGAGGGCAACGCCGCATCGCACCTCAAGGACATAAAGGCCAAGATATCAGGCTCTGCTCCGAAGGAGGCGAAGGCCGAGGCACCTGCAGCGCCGAAGGCTGAGAAGCCTGCGGCAAAGAAGCAGGAGAAGAAGGAAGAGGCCAAGCCTGCAGAATAATACTGAACAAATGATCGCATGGCGGACCAGCAGCAATCCCAGCCCCAACAGGGCCCGCAGCTCGCGGGTTTCCTAGCCGAGATAGTGGACATAAACACCGAGGCGAAGACGGGGATATCGGGCGAGATATACTCTGTGTCGTGCAGGATACTCGAGGGCAACGACAAGGGCAGGATAATAAGGAGGAACGTGCTGGGCCCGATAAAGATCGGCGACATAGTGAGGCTGCCGGACACGAGCAGGGAGGCAAGGGAGATAAAGGTAAAGTGACCCGGTGACCACATGAAGTGCAACTACTGCCAGAAGGAGATAAGGAAGGGCACGGGCACCATGTTCGTCTACACCACAGGGGCCATCAGCTACTTCTGCTCCAACAGGTGCTACAAGACGACTATCTTCACTAAGAGGAAGATAAACCCGAAGCTCACGCGCACTGCAAAGAAGTGAGCAGGGCGAAAGGTATTTAGAAATGTTTTACCCATTACCCTTGGGTCTGCATGGCTGAGAAACGCACGCTGATTTTCATCTTCCTACTGGTAGGTGGGATCGCAACCGTAATAGGCGGCATGTTCACCTCGCTGATAGGCCTGCTGTTCCACAACGCATTCAACCCTGCAGGGGCGATGCAGCTTATACCAATATACAACACGTTCAGCTTCTACAGCCTTCTCGGCATGATATCCGGCATAATGCTCATAGTATCCGCGCTGGAGGTGCACCACAACAGGAAGAAGAACTCGATAAAGTACTGGTCCACCGTCGCGCTGGCCTTCACCATAATAAGCCTCTTCGACGGAGGAGGGCTCGTCCTGGGATTCATACTCGGCATAATAGGCAGCCTGATCGGCCTCACCGAGTGAGAGCCTTTATCCTCATATAAGCGCCAGTGGCGAAGGCTTAAATAATCCCGACCCTAATTGTTGCTACAGTGTGTGAATGACTGCATTCAGCTCTGTGGCCCACAAAGACCTTCCCTCCGACAGCAAGCTCCCTCCTCATTTCTCTTCTGAATCTAGCGAGATACGCAAGAGGCTTACTGAGATCAACGCCTCCACAGCCGAGATACTGAAGAAGATAGCAGTCAACGGAAAGGAGGCAGCCTACCTTTTCAAGCTCTCAGGCTGCGACTACAACACGATGAGGTACAACCTCAACAGGATAGAATTCGCGCTGAACAAGGGGCTGAAGCCGGAGTATATCAAGGAGGTGGCGACCGGGCCTGACGGCACGTTCCACGACAAGACATACGCCCTGCTGCTGCTCATAAGCGACGCTGAGATGAAGATCCCGGACTATCTGATGCGCTCCGGCATAACGGGCACCAAGATAAAGGGCGCCCTCGAGCGCGGGTTCGGCGGAGACATCAACTACATGTACCAGACGATAATCAAGGCCATGGCATTCGAGGCCAAAGAGGCAAGGATGCCGATAAGCCCTAGGACAGAAGGCTAAAGAAGCTATCGCAGCACAGATAATTCCGGTGGAACCGTGAAGATCTACATGGCAGGCATCGAGTCTGCCGAAGCGCACCAGATTTCAGGCGGCTCTACAATGGCCTGCTCAGGGTGCTCGCGACGAAGGCCGGAGTGCTGGACGTCAACGCGCTTGTGTTCGTAAGCCAGGTTAACATCATAGACTCCAGCGGAGGCTTCAGGGGCAGGGAAAACGGAATACTTTCTCTTATAAGAATCGGTGTCAGGGGAGGCGATTTGTCCCGGGCATTGGAGGAGGGATACGCTGGCGATGCAGTGGCGTTTTACAAGGGGCTGACATCGGGAAACCCTATGGTGCGGCTTGAGCGGATAGGCATAAGGACCGATTACAACGAATTCAGCCTCTCGTCGATGCTGAAGGCCTAGCCCCCTTTTATCTCCTCCACCTTCACGTCGTCGCCCCCGCCCTTCATCGACTCGCCTATTACGTGCTGTATCCCGAACTTCATCAGCTCTGCCTGGTACTTGGATAGGAAGACCTTGCGTCCAGCCATGTCCTTTATTATGTAGGCGCCGCTGTCGTCGACGGTCACTATGATGTACTCCTTGCCCTTGCTTATCCTGTAGCTCTTGGCCATGGCCTAGCCTTCGCACCTTATGCTCTTGCCGAACTCCAGCCTCTCCGCTATTGCCCCGTCCTCATCATAGACGTAGGCGACTATCGAGATCGGGTACTCGTCGGGGAAGTTGTTCGCGCTGGTGTACATCCTTATCGGCTTCTGCAGCGAGCCGCTCGGCTTGAGTATGCCTATCCTAGTCCTGCCCACGTTGAGCTCCTTGTCGTGAGCCAAGGTAAGCGGGTTCTTCACGTTGATGTCGCACTCGCACCAGAAGGTCCTCGCGGCGTCGAGATTCTTCATCAGTATCTTCATCACAACCTCGTTCTTGGTGTAGGCCTTCAGCACCTGGGGCTCGAATTCGGTAGTAAGCTCAACGGTCGTCACAAAATCATCAGTAACCTTAGCAGTGATTACGGATTATTAATAAATAAGAAGATATTTATAGATTCGAGCAGAGTAGTTAGCTGTCAATCTATTCCAGTCAGTGCGATACATGGAGATAAACGAGGCCAACCTGATAGAGCAGGAGCTGACATTGAGGAACCTCAGGGTGACCAAGGAGGTGGTCGAGACCAGGAGGTCGATAGTCAGGTGGCTGGCCCTCACCTTGGGAGTCATCAGCCCCGGGGAGTCGAGGCTCACCGCCATATCCGTGCTGGACTCGGTGTTCTACTTCCAGTTCGGGCAGAGGAAGGACCCCACGGTGGAGGAGATGTCGGGATACATAAACCAGTCCTGGGGCGGGGAGATAAACGAGAAGACGCTCAGGTATCATCTGCTCCAGCTGAAGAAGGCCAACATAGTGGACAACGCAAAGGGGAAGTACTTCCTCACCTCGCCGCAGATGGGAGACAGGTATGACGCAGATGCATGGATAACCAATTACATAGATTCGCTTACAAGCCCGATAAAGGAGAAGACCAGGGCTGTGATAAAGGAGCTGAAGGGAAGATGATCGTGGAGAAGAACATAACAGTGTACGCAGGGGCGGCCATAGTCGTGGCCGTGATAGTCGTTGCAGCAGCGCTTCTGCTTTCAACGCCGAACTACAGCATAAGCGTGAAGCTGCTGACGAACAGCACCCCGCCGATCTACCCGTACCAGACCTCCAACTTCGCCATACTCGTTGCAAACAAGGGATCAGCAGTCAGCAACCTTGTGATAGGCTTCTACCTCAACGCCAGCGAGCTCAACTACTACAAGATATCCATACCCGCGGACAAGACCGTGCTGATACCCGCTAACTACACATACACGACGAATGGAACATACAGGTTCTCGGCAGTCGCAGACCCCGCCCACGTGCTCTCGATAAAGGACAGAAACGGGACCACATCCACCAACACGCTCATCGTGACGCAGGCACAGGGTGCCAACATATTCACCTCAATTCCGAACAACAACATAAATTACACCCAGAGCTTCTCGTTCACGACCATAGGTCTTGAGTCATCGTCAGCGGCAGCCGACAGGTTCAACATATCAGTATTCAACGACCTCTTCGCGATACCGCAGGCTATAACAGCCAAGATAGGCGAGAACGTATTCCAGGGGACAGCCTACGCCAACGGCGCCTACGCCAGGTACCTGAACGGCAGCGCGGCATACACGCTCTGGCTGCAGGGAGAGGCAACCCCGCAGCAGGTGCAGTACATAGCATCGACATTCCAGATCCCCTCCGCTCAGGTGGAGCTCCAGAACGCCACTGCTGAGTTCATGAAGGTAAGCAACACGACGAGCATGTGCGCCTTCTACAGCAACGGATGGACCAAGATAATATCGTACTACAACAACAGCATGGGATCGTCGTGCAGGGCAGTGGCAGCCTCGACGTACCAGCCGACTGAGAGCAACACGCTAGTGTCCGCGCTTAAGGCCAACCCAAAGGTCCCTGTATACAGGTCGCAGTTCACCTACACCAACTCCACCCTCGTCGGATCAGCGATAATCTATTCCAACAGGACGCTGGGAGTGGCCAACATGTTCTACAACAACTTCGGCTTCTTCACTAGCGTGATACAGTCCAACGCAAAGGCCAACTGGTCTGCAAACCAGACGGGCGTCTGCAGGGGACTCTCGTACGACAACGGCACCACTAACGTCTGCTCGGTCTACGTGGCGCCAAAGGCCGCGGTGAAGGCAAACGGCTACGCCATGGTCAACTCGACGCAGATAGGCGCAAGCTACATACTCCAGCTCTTCTCGCTGGTCAACCAGACCAACCTGGTCAGCGCGCACGTCAACGCAGTCTCGCTCATAAGGGCGCTCAACATATCGCAGAACACCACAAAGTGGGTCTCCGCGTTCAACAACGCCTGCAATGTGAACAACTCATCGATACCGTGCAGGGTGACCTCCTTCGACTACGTGAACAACACCGCATACCTGAACTTCACCAACATGCTGGGAGCACCACTACATGTGAACCACGCCGCATGCTACGTGCCAGGCGAGCGCCTGAACTTCACGGTCAACGACACGCTGCGCACAGGGCAGTCGCTCAACCTCAGGCTGCCGTGCACTACGCTGCCGATACCCATAGTCAGCCCGGCCACCAGCTACCTGCTGCAGCTGAACTACACATACAACGGCACTACAAGGAGCGCCAACGGGTTCCTCAACGTCACTAACCCTGGACTGGGAGGCGGCTGATCTGCAGCGACGTTGGGCCCCGGCAGCCCTAAATAGCCCGGCAGCCCATAAGTAGTGGGTCTTATGGAGGTAGCCCACGAGCACAGGAAGCTCAGCGACGGGGAGATAAGGATAAAGCGCCTCGAGCGCCAGCTCGACCGCATAGGGATATCGAAGTACGTAGGCAGGGCCAAGCTCGCCTCCACAGTGATAAAGGCCGTAGACGATAACGACTGGGAGAGCATCAAGCAGGTTGTAGGGTTCACTAGGGCATCGAAGGAGTTCACCGAGTTCGTCATGGAGCACGAGCCCCTTGCGCGGCTGAGGTACAACAGGGATCCGCTCGCACACGTAGTGCTTAACACCCCCGCAGGCAAGAAGGACAAGAAGCTCAACTCGCTCGCCATCCAGTCAAGCGACGCAGTACTACTGTCAGTGGACAAATCCGGATACACTCTGGTCACCAGGCTGTGCGAGATAAGCCAGGCTAACGCGATGAGGATAATATACAAGGGCGACGCCTACCTGCTCAGCAGCAACTCGGACAATACCACTCCCGCGCATTCGATAGCGAGGCTGTGGGGTGAACTGCTCCCTGACCTTCTACTGAGGAAGGAGGTGGCCGGTGCAGGTGAGGGTGCAAACAAGGTGCTGTTCGTGGCGTACAGCAGGTTCCCTGACAAGGTAAAGGAGCTTGCCAAGAATCCTATCTACATGGAGGTGTTCAATCAGGTTATCGACCATACTGCCATGCCTTACATCCCATCCCGGCTCGCGCCCGCAGTGATGGAGATTAGGGCGCTGGTCTCCGACATCAGGCCTCGATGAAGTCCTTTGCGCCCTTCCCCTCTGGGAAGAAGCGGCCGTTCTGGGTCTCTACAGGAAGACCAAGCTCGTTTGCGATCCTCTTCAGCTCGCTCATGTCTATCACCCGGTCGAGGTAAAGCTCCACGAACTCCTCCTGCCCCGCCCTGATGCGCTTGACGTTGAATATCTGGAACTGCAGCATGCCCGCACGCTTGACCTTTATCCTTATGCTGCCTTCCTTCACTATCCGCCTTGCCTCATCGCTCAACATCAAATCCCTCAATGATAGATTTATTAATGACAGATAGTATTTATATTCGATTCAGATGGACATCAGCTCGCCCTTCATAAGCACCTACTACTCGATGGTCCATTCGTATCTCTCGCAGTACCTCGCAGCCGCGCAGCTCGCAGCCGCGTCGGTCATAGCGGGACTGGTGGTCTTCCTCATCGCGCTCTCGATAATCATAATCGGCTTCTCATACATCTTCGCATGGCTTGAGAGGAAGATAGTGGCAAGGGCGCACGGAAGGCACGGGCCCACATACGTGGGGCCCTTCGGCTTCCTCCAGAACATAGCCGACTTCATCAAGCTGCTGTCGAAGGAGAGCATAGTCCCCTACAGCGCAGAGAGACCGCTCTTCCCGATGATGCTGCCGATCATGTTCGCCCTGTTCGTGGTGATAATGGCGTTCATCCCGCTCACAAGCGCGTTCGTTGGGATAAACACCAGCCTCGGCCTGCTCGCGGTGTTCATACTCCTCTCGTTCAGCCCGCTCTTGATGTTCCTGATCGGCTGGACCAGCGGCAACAAGTTCTCGTCTATAAGCGCGCAGAGGTCTGTGGTGATACTCGTCAGCTACGAGATACCTATGTTCCTGGTCGTGCTCGCGGTGGCGATGCTTGCGGGGAGCTTCAGCTTCAGCTCGATAGTCAACTTCCAGTCAAGCGGCTGGTTCTTGCTCATGATGCCGATAGGCATAGTAGTGTTCTTCATAGTGCTGCTCGCCGAGCTGGAGAGGCCGCCGTTCGACCTCAGGGACGCGGACAGCGAGCTGATAGCCGGCTGGCTCGTGGAGGTGAGCGCGCCCTACTACCTGATCTCGCTGATGCTGGACTACACAAGGGTGCTCGTAGGCTCCCTGCTAGTCTCCATACTGTTCCTCGGCGGGTGGCTTGGCCCCGCCCCGATTCCACCCTTTGTTTGGCTTATGCTCAAGGTGGCGCTGCTCACGATATTCATAATGGTGATAAGGGCAACAACGGTGAGGATGAGGATGGACAGGGTGCTCAGGCTGGGCTGGGCATACCTGATGCCCCTGGCCGTAGCTAACCTATTAATTACCTTCATGTTATTCATTAGATAGTGGTTGGATGGCGGCGAACCCGGCAAAGCCCATAATCGAGGTGCTCAAGCAGATAGTGAGCAAGCCCTACACCATGGAGTACCCGGAGAACAGGGAGTCACTGACGGACAACTACAGGGGGATTGAGAAGCTGGACATGAAGACATGCATAAGCTGCTCGGCCTGCGCCAGGATATGCCCCAACAACACTATCACCATGGTGGACGTGGACACGGACAAGGGCACAAAGGTGATGCCGGAGATAAACATCGAGCGGTGCCTCTTCTGCGGCCTATGCGAGGAGGTCTGCCCGCCCAAGTGCCTCGTGCTTACCAAGAGCTACGACTACGAGAAGTACGACAGAAGGGAGTTCGTTAAGAGACCTGAAGAGCTTGACTGAGTGGTGAGATGGATTACGTCCTCTTGTTTGCGGCAGTAGCAACTCTCGAGGTAATATCCGCAATACTCATATTCGCCTTCAGGAACGTGCTGCACTCGGTGCTCGCGCTCTCGATGACGTTCCTGTTCAACTCCGTGCTCTTCCTGGCGCTGCAGCAGACCATGCTCGCGCTGATACAGCTGTTCATAATGGTGGGAGGAGTATCGACATACATATTCGTGGGAGTCGCATCGTCAGGGCTCTCGAAATTCAAGCACACCAGCTTCCTGGCGCTGGCGATAATGGCTCCGATACTGATAGTGGCCTACGCCACCAACCTGTTCTACATAGGGCAGGGCACCGCTGTGCAGCAGAACGAGCTCTCAGGCCCGATGATAAAGGCATCACTCAGCTCTGACACCGGCACTCTTTACATAATCGCATTCGTCCTTTTCGCCACAGGCGTATCGTCTATAGTACTGCTCAAGGGGATAGGTGCAAAGAGATGATACTGATATACTTCGTGGCCCTGAGCTTCTCGCTCTTCGCCATAGGCATAGCCGGCGTCGCAGCCAGCAGGCACTTCCTGATAATGATGCTGTCAGTTGAGGTTGCTATAATAGCAAGCACGCTGCTCGCAACCGTGTTCTTCTACTTCACCGGAAGCGGCGACATAGTCACCCTTCTGCTTAGCATGTGGGCAGTGGCATCCATGGAGGTGGTGGCGCTCATAGCCTTCTACAGGTACCTCTCCGCGAATGAGGTAAGCCTCGACGTGTCAAAGCTCTCAAAACTCAAGAATTGATAAGATGCTCGCAGCTTTAGTGATACTTCCGATGGTCGTTGGCGCATTCGTTGCGCTGATACTGGGAAGCCGCAACAGGTACACGCCCTACATAGCCCTCGCCTCCAGCATAATCTCCCTCATAATCGCGGCCTTGATGCTAAACTCGCCGCAACAGTCGCAGAACGTCGCCTGGTTCACTCTGGGAACCAGCTCATTCGTGCTCAACTTCGCGCTAACTCCGATCCACATGCTGCTCCTGATGATAGTCGCGGTAATAACGCCGCTGATACTCACGTACTCGATAGGCTTCATGAGGCTACCCAGCGAGCGCAGCAGGTACTACTTCGAGATCCTTCTCTTCGCCTCATCCATGATGCTGTTCTCAATCTCTGGAGGTTTCCTCACCCTTTTCATAGGTTGGGAGCTCTTGGGCGTGACTAGCTACCTTCTGATAGGCTTCTGGTACGCCAAGGAGCTGGCCCCCACTGCTGCGAGGAAGGCGATAACGACTATACTGATAGGAGACCTGGCGATGTTCGGCGCTATGCTGATGCTCTGGAACTCCTACGACTCGTTCAGCTTCGCAGTGATACAGAACGTACAGCACAGCACAGCCTCCACTGTCGCGCTCTCGCTCATACTGGTCGCGGCGTTCACCAAGTCGGCACAGTTCCCGTTCAACGAATGGCTCCCAGACGCGATGGAGGGGCCCACTCCGGTCTCTGCGTTCCTCCACTCTTCGACCATGGTCAAGGCTGGAGTATTCATGGTGGCGATACTCCTTCCCATATATGCTGGATACGGCATGCTGATGCCGATACTAGCCATAGGCATAATATCGACGGTGATAGGAGCCACCAATGCGCTCGCCTCGACCCACATAAAGAGGATACTGGCATACTCCACAATTGAGGACCTCGGACTCATGTTCATAGCCCTGGGCCTCAACGCCTTTGGGGCAGCGATAATCCTTTTCGTCATGCAGACCTTCTACAAGGCGCTGCTCTTCATGAACGCGGGCGCGATAATGAAGTCCAACAGCACAGAGGAGGTATGGAAGAGCTACGAGAGCAGGTCGTACAGGCCGCTCTTCATCTGCGCGGTAATAGGAGCACTCTCGCTCGCAGGCCTGTTCCCTCTCAGCGGGTTCTTCGGGAAGCAGTCTGTAGAGGGCGCGAGCATGTCCAACATCCCAGTCTACGCCATCCTTGTTGTTGTCCAGCTCATTACAGGGCTGTATATATTCAGGTGGCTGCTGATTCCTGCAAGGAAGGCGCCCGATAGCCTTGCCCCGAAGGTCAGGGGCGGATTCAAGGCGGTCCCGATGGCGATGAAGCTGCCAATTTATATCCTTGCGGCGTTTGTTGTGGTCGCATCAGCACTGTACTTATTCGTACCTAGTTACATTGATGCAGTCGTACCGCCAATAAGCCTTCCAGGCGCAGCAGCCGCAACGATACTCGTCATTGCAACGCTGCTGGTATCCTACTATGTCTATCTCGGCAAGAGCGCAATCAAGGCGGAACAGTACCTCTCCAGATACAGGAGGCTGGCGATACTGCTCTACAACAACGTCTTCATAAACCTGGGATACATCTGGGTGGCAAAGCTGTTCAACGGAATAGCCTACGCGGTCGACAGGTTCGACTACTGGGCTTACGGGAAAGTAAAGCTAATAGCTGGCTCGCTCAACGGCATCGGGCGTATGCTGTCAAGGATGGAGTCTGGCAACGTAACCACCTACGCAGTGGCGTTCGTGGCTGGGCTCACAGTGCTGATAATAATATTCGGGCTGTTGTGAGAAGATGAACCTGCTACCCATAATGATCCTGGTGCCCGCCATAGCAATGCTGCTAATCGCGCTGCTAAAGGAGAGGCACAGCAGGCTTATCAGTTGCGCATCTACGCTCATAGTTCTCGCCATCAGCATAGCGCTCCTTGGACTGTCGATAGCCAATGGCAACGTGAGCTTCTAGCAGCAGTACACTTACATAAGCTCTTTCGGCATAAGCCTTGGGTTCAGCGTGGGAATACTACAGCTGATACTCCTGCTGGTCTCCTCATCTGTCCTGTTCGCGGCGGCCCTGTCGGGCAACACCGAGGACGAGAAACACAAGCTCTCCAGTTTCCTGGTTGTCCTGTTCCAGCTCGCCTCAGTTGGCCTCTTCTCATCCGCCAACTTCTTCATGTTCTTCATATTCTGGGACATCGGCGTGCTTGCGATGTTCTTCATGATAAACACTCTCGGCTCGGCCAACAGGAAGTCCGCATCGATAAACTTCCTGATATACGAGCTGTTCGCCAGCGCGATGCTGCTGCTCGCCATACTGCTGATATACTTCTACACACCGGTGAACTCCTTCGACCTCTACTACATAGCCGCTCACGTGGCGCTGATACCGCACGACATACAGCTTGCGGTCTTCGGGCTCCTCTTCTTGGCCTTCATGATAAACATGCCCCTCTTCCCGGTGCACTTCTGGCTCCCTGACGCGCACACTGAGGCATCCACGCAGGGCTCCATGCTGCTCTCCGGAGTGCTCACCAAGTACGGCGGCTACGGCATGCTCCTGCTCTTCACTATCTTCCCCATCTCCGCGGAGTTCTCCAAGCCGGTGGCCATCCTCGCGGCCTTCTCCGCGTTCTACGCAGTGTTCGTGCTGATGCGGCAGACCGACATAAAGAGGATAATCGCCTACTCGACGATAGTTGAGATGGGCATAATCATGTTCGGGATAAGCGCGGCCAACAATCTCGGCATATATGGGTCGGCATACGGCATGCTGGCGCACGGCCTCACCGTGGCATTGATGTTCCTTGCGGTGGGGGTCATCAAGCACGTGTTCGGCGAGCGCGACATAAAGGTGCTGAAGGGAACTGTGATAAACGCCAAGTCAACGACTTACGTATTCCTCATAGGCACGCTCGCGATGATCGGGTTCCCCTTCTCCGCCGGCTTCATAGCAGACATACTCATATTCCTGGGCGCGATACAGGCATTCGGGGTGTACGGCATAATCCCGTTGGGTGCTATAGTCCTGTTCGGTGCGTATCTCTACTACGTGATAAACAGGTCGATGCTATCAGCCAGGCAGGCGTCGTCTACCGTAGCACCGGTGCTTAGCAGGCAGAAGCTGGGATACGCCCTGCTGGTGGCCTTGATATTCATATTCGGCGCTCTGCCGTTCCTGATACTGAACCTGGTAAAGCTATAGGCGATAAGATGGAGTACTACCTGATACCGACATATGCCATCCTCGCACTGATGCTGGCATACGTGGCGCTCTCCACTCTCTTCACATACAAGAGACGCGGTAAGGCGAGCTTCGTGGTATCGACTGTGGTGATCCTCGCGATAGCGTTGCTGGCCAGCCTGATGGCCGCGTCGCCGCTCAACTACACGCTCGCCAACACGCTGCACGTCTATCCCTTCTCCATGTTCTTCATAATGCTGTTCTCCATACTCTCCGTGCTGGTGAACATCCTCTCCTTCAAGTACTCCTCCGACTATCCGGTGTTCTCGCTCCTGTTCAGCTTCCTGTTCGTCGGCATGTTCGTAGTCGCTGCGGCGAACAACCTCTTCGACATACTACTGGGGCTTGAGATAGTCTCCATACCAGCTGCGTTCATGATACTCCAGAGCGGCAAGAAGCACATAGAAGCTGCAGTCAAGTTCTTCATACTCAGCGCCATAGCCGTTGCGGTGCTCACATTCGCCCTGGCCCTCATCTTCCCGTACGACCTGCAGATGAGCCTAACCTTCCTCGCTTCCAACTACCAGATAAGCGGCGGATACATAATCGCACTT
>JAGWFU010000028.1 GCA_028867845.1 Microcaldota archaeon
TCCACCGCGAGGCTCTTCGGCATGTACTCGCTCAGCACTATTGCCCTCTCCGCATCGCTAACCAGCACCGATTCCGACAGCCTCGACTTGGCGCTCGCCTCCGCCATCCTGATAAGTCCCTCTATCTGCCTGGGCGTTATCGGCACTACTCCTGTCTTGGCTCCTATCGCCCTAAGCTCAAGGTAGTAATCCTGTATCTTCTTCGATGCCTCCTCGCTCAGCCTCGGGTGTATTCCCCTCCTTGCGTACGCGATGTACTTCCTTATCAGCTCCCTCTCAACGGGGGGCGCCTCCACCTGCTCGTACTCCTTCATCTCCAGCAGCTTTGCTCCCGCCGCGCCGTGCTGGAGCAGTATGTGGTGGGCTATGTTCCTGTCCTGCTCGGGATCCATTGTGTCCTTAATTGGGAATATCAGGTCGAACCTCGATAGCAGTGTCGGTGGTATGTCGAACTGCTCCGATGGATATATGTTGGGGTCGAACCTTCCGTACTTCGGGTTCGCCGCCGCAAGCACCGCGGCCTTCGCTGTGAAGGTCGCTATTATTCCCGCCTTGGCCACGCTGATGGTTTGGGACTCAAGCGCCTCGTGCAAGGCCGCCCTGTCCTCGTCCCCTATCTTGTCGAACTCGTCAATCGCAACGACTCCGCCGCTTCCCAGGACCAGCGCGCCCGCCTTGAGCGTCCATCCGCCCTCTGAGAACTCGTCCCTCTCCGCCACTGCTGTCATTCCCCCTCCAGTGACCGACTTTCCGCTGACGTAGATTCCCTTAGGCACCAGCCTCGAGACGGCCTGCAGCACCCTCGTCTTTGCGCTTCCCGGGTCTCCTATTAGCAGTATGTGCATGTCGCTCCTCACCGGCGCGCCGTCCACAAGGGTCTTCCCCATTGTGCCCCCGAACAGTTGGAGCGTAACCGCCTGCTTTATCTCCTCGAATCCATAGATGGACGGCGCTATCGACTTAGCTATCTTCTCGAAGACGAGAGGGTCGCTCGACAAATCTCTTATCTGCCTCTCCTCCTCCTCGCTGATCGGTATGTCGGTGAACTCCTTCTGTCTCGGCACTATCGAGACCGTGTCTAGGAACATCGTGTAGAGGTTCCTCTCAGTCTTGCCCCTTGAGTTCTTCCTAGGCCTTATCCTCAGTATGCCCGTAAGCTCTATCCTGTCTCCAGGTATGACCGTGTTGACAAGGTCGTCCTCTATCCAGACCTCGAGCTGCCAAGTCGGCGTGTTCCCCTTGAGCCTCTCAAGGGGGTCCTGAACGGCGATCTTCTGGAGGTTGGTGAACTGCGACTCCTTCGGGTCCTGCTTCAGCGACTTCCTCTTGCACTGGTCGCATACCTCCGGCACTTCGTCTTTGTCTATCCTAAGTTTGTAAGTAGCCCCGCAGTACGTGCACTTGTAGAATCCGACCTTGACCTTGGGGTTTATCTCCGACCTCTTGACTATCAGGCCGTCGAGCAGTATCATCTTTCCTATGAAGTTGGATCCTACGTCCTGGACCAGAGGCGCGTTGATCGTCTGGCCGAAGAACCTGACGTGCGGCTCCTTGCCCTTCAGGTCGACGTCCACGAACTTGTCCTTGAGCGCCACAGATGCGGCCTCGATTATCGGGTCAGGATTCTGAATCAGCTCGCTCGCTATCTCGGGGTCGAACTTGCTGAGCTCCTTTACGTCCACCATTATGCTTATCCTGTCCGGGAACGAGATCGCAAGCTCCTCTATGGCCTCCTTGTAGTAGCTCTCGAGGAACTCGTCGAACTTGCGCTTCATGCTCTCCTCTTCAGCGCTGCCCATATAGTCCCCCCTTAGAAATCATCTACCAGCTTCTACCACAGTTCCCCCCGGTATACGCTAATAATAAATAATAGTAAAACCGTAGCTTATTAAAGGACTGAAGAAAACTGCGATTACTGTAAGTTCAGGTCTGGTGTTTTGTTGAAGACAATAGTGACGTCGGCGCTGCCGTACTCTTACTCCATGCCCCACCTGGGCAACTTTACCGGTTCGGTCCTTCCCGCCGATGTTTACTTCAAGTACCTTATGATGAGGGGCGAGGACGCCATCTTCATATGCGGCTCGGACCAGCACGGCACCCCGATAGAGCTCAAGGCGATCAAGGAGAAGCTGGAGCCCGAGGCGCTCGCGGACCTGATACACGGCCAGATCAAGGATGCGTTCCACGACTTCGGCTGCACCTTCACCCATTACGGGAAGACACACTCAGAGGCCAACAGAAGGGTGGTCGGCCAGTTCTTCGACGCGCTCAACGCAAACAAGTACATAGTGGAGCAGGCGAGCACGCAGCCATACTGCGCCAACGACAGGAGGTTCCTAACCGACAGGCTGATAGAGGGCACCTGCCCCTACTGCAAGAGCAACGAGGCAAGGGGGGATCAGTGCAACAACTGCGGCAAGTTGCTCACTCCTAGCCAGATAATAGACCCGCACTGCAACATATGCGGTAAGAGCGACATCACATTCAAGACCGTGAAGAACCTCGCAATCGCGCTCGACAAGCTCCAGAGCGGGATAAAGAAGTTCATAACTTCCGAATCAAAGAACGACTGGACAAAGAACGCGGTGAACAAGTCGCTCAGCTACGTTGACGAGGGGCTGAAGCCAAGGGACATAACCAGGCACATGAAGTGGGGGTTCCCTGTGCCGCTCAAGGGGTTCGAGGACGCGGTGTTCTATGTCTGGTTCGACGCTATTCTAGGCTACATAGGAATAACCAAGGAGTGGGACGAGAAGAGGTGTGACGAGTACTGGAAAGATGCTGACACCAGGATAGTCCACTTCATGGGCAAGGACAACATAGAGTTCCACACCCTGATGTGGCCGGGCGTGCTGCTCGGTTCGAACCTCGGATACAGGATGCCGACTACGATAAGAGCCTCCGAGTATCTCACATCGAAGCAGGTCAAGTTCTCTAAGAGCAAGGGAGTTGGCCTAACGATAGACAAGGCTCTTGAGATAATGGGGCCCGACTACTGGAGGTTCGTGCTGATGTACATCTACCCGGAGACAGCTGACAGCGAGTTCACCATAGACCTATTCGTTGAGGTGGTCAACAAGATAATGAACGGGAAGGTGGGCAACCTCGTGAACCGCGTGCTTACTATAGCAGCGAGCAACAAGGCACTCATAACAAAGTCGAATCCAGGCAAGTACGAGGCAGAGGTAGAGAAGATGACAAAGAGATACCTGGAGCACTTCGACAGGTTCGGGCTGAGGGAGGCGCTGCATGATCTTGTCGCACTTGCTGACTATGGCAACGAGTTGATGAGCACCACTGAGCCGTGGAAGCTGGCTAAGATAGCGGCAGAGAGCAAGGATGCCGCCTCCGAGTTCTCATCGATAATGAACGCGCTGATCGATATAATATACAAGCTGGGCATAATGCTCCATCCGTTTGCGCCCTCTGCCAGCACAGCCGCAACATCGTACTTCGGGATAACTGGCCAGCCCCACATAAGGATGTTCGGCACTCCCCATGAGATCAACTACTCGATGGAGATAAAGCCGATATTTGGCAAGATAACTGATGCGCAGATAGAGATGCTTGAGAAGTATACCTGATTATCTTACCTTGCTTCCCGGCGGCAGCTCCTTCTCCGGCGTAAGCAGGCAGACGTTTGTTCCATCATCTGCAGCAAGTATCATCCCCTCTGACACGAAACCTGCCACGCTCTTTGGGTCCAGGTTCGCTATTACTGCAATGCTCTTCCCCATCAGCTGCTCCTTCGTGTAGAAGTCCTTTATGCCGGCGGCTATGTTCTTTATCCCCAGCTCGCCGAGGTCCACCTTCAGCCTGTAGATCGGCTTCCTCGCGCCCTCAAGGTCCTCAACCTCGACAATCCTGCCTATGCGTATGTCGAATTCGGAGAACTGGGTTATAGAGGGCATGAGCCACCAAGCCTTGCTTTACTGTTGAACTTTCTCAGGTCTATGGCCGGTTTTTGCTCAACCGCCGTCTCCCTTTGGCATACTGTCTCAGTAAGCCCCCTGGGCACGCCACGCACCATAGGGGGGTCGTCCTTGAATAGCTCCCTGACGTAATCGTCAACTTCAGACTGAGTTCGCGCCACTTTTATCACCTTCCCTTCATGGACAGCAATGTAGCGACCGGCATACTGGCTCAGCAACGAATCGGCATTCTCCTTTATGTACCTTGAATTTTCAGCATAAGCTTTCATTACCGTAACGTAATCCGTTTGCTTACCTGCGTTGAACTTCTTCATGCAAATCAGTTATAAAGGCTTCTTTTGGCTTAATTAATAAAGCTTTTGTCTGAAAATCCCCGGCAATCAGAAGCCTATAATAATGTATCTGGGGCAATATTATATCGTCAATAATTTCTTATCAGCGTAAGTGATAAAAATGAGCCAGTTCGGATCGCAGATACACAGGAAGTCCAACACCAAGTCGTCGGGCAGCGGAAAGAAGACAATAAAGTTCAGGGACAAGAGGAGGTCGGAGATGGGAAACTACTTCTCCGCCACCAAGGTCTCGGAGAAGGACGCAAAGACACCGATAAGGAGGAGGGGCGGCAACGAGTCCGTTAGGCTGAAGCATGCGGCTACCGCCAACGTGCTCACCAAGACCGGCTACAAGAAGGCGAAGATAACCGGAGTCGCCGAGAGCAAGGACAACAGGAACTTCGCCAGGCAGGCGATAATCACAAAGGGCTCGCTAATAGCGACCGAGCTCGGCAACGCGGTGGTGCTCAACAGGCCGGGACGTGAGGGCTTCATAAACGCGAGGCTCGTCTAGGTGTGATTGTGCCCATAAGGGTATACGAATGCGAGAAGGCCGAGGTCGAGCAGCTCAAGAAGGCGCTGGAGTACGACCCCTACACTGATCCTAACATACTTCCGCCAAGCAAGTACACTGAGAAGGACATCAAGGCATTGCCAAAGGAGGAGCAGGAACTCGCTAAGAAGGAGGAGGCGGAGAGGGCAGAGAAGCTGAAGAAGCTGCGCGAGGACAAACTGCTGAACATAATATTCTGGAAGCAGGACTGCAGGCTGCGCGACGCTGGTTCCATCGGCGTCAGTGGAGACAAATTCTACTTATACATAAGTGCTCCTGATGATTTCCTAAACGGCGCAGAGGAGAAGTTCAAGAGGGACTTCAAGAGCATCAAGAGGGCGCAGAAGGAGGATGAGGAGAAGTTCATAGCCACAATAGCGAAGGAGGAGGAGGTGGCCAACGCGGGCTTCGGGTCAATTTTCGGCGGTTGAGTTGAGCGAATGGAGCACCTACTAAGCTCTATCGAACTATCAAAGGCATCGATGCAGGAGATACTCAGGATTGCGGATGCTGCGCAAAAGGGCAAGTCGGTCCTGAAGGGACATCAGGTTCTAGTTCTACTTTTCGACGAGCCGTCCACCAGGACAAGGGTATCCTTCGAGGTCGCTATGGCTCGGCTCGGCGGTTCCTCGATTTACATAGACTCTCACACCTCACAGATCTCCAGGGGCGAGACCCTTGAGGATACGGCCAGGGTTATAAGCTCCTATGCTGACTTCATCGCTGTGAGGACCAACAATCAGGCCGACCTTGTGAGAATCGCCAAGGCATCGTCTGTCCCTGTAATCAATGCACTGACCCATCTGGAACACCCGACCCAGGCGCTTGCAGATGTGTACACTATAATAAAGAAGAAGGGCGGCATCAAGGGGCTCAAGATAGCGTTCATCGGGGACATAGCGCAGAACACCTGCAACTCCCTGATGCTCACATCAGTGAAGATGGGCGCAAGCTTCAGCCTAGTGGGCCCCAAGGGCTGCTCTCCTGACCCGAGATATCTCAAGGAGGCAAGGAAGTTCGGCAAGGTCGATGTGTCCAGCTCGCTCAAGGAGGGGCTGTCGGGCGCGGACGTGGTGTACACTGACACGTTTGTGAGCATGGGCGACGAGCTTGTTGCAAGGAAGAAAGAGAAGATGTTCGCCACCTACCAGCTCAACTCACTGGCGCTCTCGTACGCGAAGAAAGATGCAATTGTGATGCACCCTCTGCCCGCGCACAGGGGCAAGGAGATAACATCAGACGTGATCGACGGGAAGAGGAGCCTGGTGTGGGAGCAGGCAAGGAGCAAGCTTGTTGTGGAGAAGGCGGTGCTGCTCTGGCTCTCCCGCCGCCGAGGAGGAAGCGTGAAGCGATAGTTATATATCGCTTATCAGAGAAGATGGGAGCATTGACCTGTTCTTGAAGGTCGGAGTCATCGTTGTCGTACTCATAGTGATAGCCGGAGCCGCATTTATACTGTTCCAGCATACGGCAGCGAGCGGCGCCGTTAGCTCTGACCAGGCTGTCCAGTTCGTAAAGAGCGACCTGCTCCAGATGAACCCCTCCGCCAACATTACGCTCATAAACGTCTCGCCCTCCAGGCTGCAAACTGGGAGCTGGAACATAGTGCTCAGCGTAGTCTACAACGCTACGAGGCCGTGCCCCACGCTCTTCATAGAGGGCTATGACTACCCTGCGACTGGCCTCGTGCCGAGCCTCGACAACCTCTACACGACCAAGTGCGTGATAAACGGGGTATCCGGCGCGCCCTCCTATGTGATAAGCTCTCCCGAGATAGCGATCGCGAGGTCG
>JAGWFU010000029.1 GCA_028867845.1 Microcaldota archaeon
GCGATACCAGGCAAGACGGTAAGCAACGACCAGGTGACAGCCTCGCTGGGCAGTTCCACAACGTACCTGGCGACATTCGTTATAGCTGTTCAGAACCTGAACTCCTGGGACTCAAACCCTTCTCTTCCTGCACACGCCTCAAGCGGCAGCACAACAGTCGGAGTGAGCTACTCAACAACCAACCCCAAGGACTTTGTCTTCGCGGCAGGGACAGGATGCAACGGCGATGGCGGGCAGAGTTGGACCGGGCTGACGCCGCTGGACGGCGCAGCATCGGAATTTGCAGACGCCTACGCCATAACCTCTTCGGCCCAGAGCGGGGCCAGCGCAACATTCGGCTTTGGAAGCTCATTTGTGGGTATAGTTCTAGGTGCTGCATCTTCGACCTGAAGATGACTGGATATGCATCAGGTGCGCAAGCTGTGCAATTACAGTATCCTAGCTCCGGTCTTGGTGACCAGGATGTCGTCCTCTATCCTGACTCCTCCGAAGCCCACTACGTATATGCCGGGCTCGTTGGTTATCACCATTCCGGCCTTGATCCTTTCCTTGTATCCTGGCGAGAAGCCGATGCCGCCATCATGAACGTCTATCCCCAGAGAGTGGCCCAGAGCGTGCGTGAACTTTCCCTTGTAGACGCCCTTTGCAGCAGAGTTTATGTAGTTACTGGCAACGTTGTGAACGTCCCCTGCTATGGCACCCTCCCTTATCCGCTCAGTACCCATTTTCTGTGCCCTCTTCACTATGTCATAAATCTCCATCATCCTCCTGTACTTTGCGCTCTTCCTGTCAGGCCTGAATATGAAGGTCCTTGTTACGTCGGAACAGTAGTTGTTGTACTTGGCGCCGACGTCCATGAGCACAAAGCTGTTGGGCCTGAGCCTGGTGTCGTCTGGCATATGGTGCGGTAGCGCCGTGTTTCTGCCGAAAGACACTATGCTAGGGAATGAGGGTGCCTCGGCTCCCTTGCTCATCATCAGATATGTTATCTTGGCCGCGATTTCCTTCTCTGTGACTCCTGGCTTGAGGTGCCTTGGTATCTCGTCGAGCGCGGATTTTATTATCCTGCTCGCGATACTTATGTTGTGTACCTCCTCCACATCCTTGACCACTCTCGCCTTTGCGAAGGCCGCAGAGACGTCTACGAATCGTCTCGCCTCAGAGACCTTCCTAAGCCTCCTAGCGTAGCCCACAGGTATGAAACTCTCGTTTATCCCCACCACCTTGCCCTTCAGCAGCCTCTTCAGCTCTCCCCTGACCTTCTCGCGGGTCTGCCACTTGATTACCCTCACGCCCTTCGGGCTGTTCTCCTTGGCTATCTCGTAATCCAACACATTCACGAGAAGCGTCACCGCCTTCCTGCTGGCAACAAGTATGTACCCCTCTAGAGTCGCAGCAGGTAGGCCTGTCAGGTACAGGAAGTTGCTGTCTGTATAATTCGTATTGGCTAGGAGTATGTTGCTCACCTTGGCGTTGTCGAACACCCTCTTCAGCCTTGCCGATACGTTTACCATTATCCCACGAAACGGATTCTCAATCAAGCTATATAAACATTGGTTGAGAAATCACATCGGGTGTCCTTGTGGAGAGGCTTGAGATGATAAAGGAGCTCAACTCCCTAGTCCCGGCAGTGAAGAGGTCTGACGTCGTATACCGCCACATGCGCGACCCCGCGCTGCTCAGGTACTACTACAGCGCGAAGACGATGAACCTTCTCGACAAAATGGAGCTGTCGGGAAGCGCGCCGACCGACATATTTGTGGGCAGGTTCGGATACCCTAAGGTGAGCATCGGCCCACTCGTTCCGCCTGAGTTCGGCGACACATCGATACTCGGCATGCCTGAGAGATGGAGGCACATGTCCATAGAAGACGTTGTCAATATGCGCTCCAAGCTGGTCAGGGGCATGCACATGACCAAGGTGAGCAACGTAGAGAACGGGAGGGTCGAGGAGTTCGTGAGGGATCTGGCCCTAGCTGAGAAGCCGGCAGAGACGGAGATGGACTTTGCGAAGAAGCCGCGAATGAGCGTCAACATGCTTGATGAGGTACAGCCGTTCGGCCCAAGCGCAAAGATGAGCGGAATGGAGGTCTACAACATAAAGGCGGACACCAAGGTTGAGAGCAGGTACTCAGACACGGACGCCACTGCAAAGACCTCAATGATAGAGCTCTACGAGCGAGGAGTCCCCGTATCAAGAATACAGAAAGGTTTGTCCGCGGGCCTATTTGGGATAGGCGCGAAGAGGAAGTTCGTGCCCACGAGGTGGAGCATCACAGCAGTGGACGACACTATCGGCAAGGCGAACCTTGAGGAGGTCAAGACCTACGACACGCTGGACTGCATACACGCCTATTACAACGTCTCGCTCGACAACAGGTGGCTCATATTCTTCATACCTGGGGGGTGGCAGTACGAGTCGATAGAGGCATGGTACCCCAAGACCGTCTGGAACGAGAACGGCGTCGACATATCGATATACGGCTCATATGAGGGCTACACCGGAAGGAAGAGCTACGCCGAGATAGGGGGCTGCTACTACTCTGGGAGGCTGGCCGTGACCGAGAAGATGAAGATGCTGAAGAAGCAGTCTATGGCGCTCATACTGAGGGAGGTGCACGACGGCTACATTATGCCAGTCGGCGTCTGGAACGTGAGGGAGCACGTGAGGGACACGCTCCAGGTGAAGCCCGATCTTCTGTACACTACAAAGGACATATTCGACTACACCAGAAGCAAGCTTGAGATTGGGATGAAGGACTGGGTGCTGAACAGCCGAATGCTGAGGGACCTGCTCAGCCAGAGGAGAATAACAGAGTACACCGCAAACAGCTAGTTATCTTACGCTAGCCCAGAGCCTCTCGAAGTGCTCCTCCAGCTCCTCCCTCTTCTTCGCATCCCTCACTATCTGTATGTGCTCTACGTTCCTGTGCATTCCGCTGAAGGTGAGGTTGGCGCTGCCCACTATCGCCTCGTTGTCGGTTATGTAGAGCTTCTCGTGCACAAACTTGTCCCTTGAGACCTTGAGCATGAAATTCGCCTTTGTCTTCCTGTATGTAAAGTAGCTGAGCGCGACGAATATCAGTATTATCCCGAGCAGCGGATACAGAAGATAGGTGCTGAAGTTCAGCAAGAACACGAACGCGGTTACTATCGAGAAGTATGCAAGGGGCTTGAGATACCTGCCGATGGCCCCTATCTCGGGTATGCCCTTCAGTACAGAGTTATCGTACTCCAGCGAAGACTGGGATGTCACCACGTAGACCTTCTTGCGCCTAGCCTCCTCGATTAGCAGCTTTGCGTAGGTGTTGCCTATGTAAGGCGACACCACAATCAGCTTCTTGCTGCTGGACTTTATCAGCCTGTCCACGAACCTGTAGGAGCTGTCGCCGCTGTACTGCTCGTCGCCCTTCTCGAACATGGTACTCTGTGGGATGAAAAATAGATAAGGCTTTCAATCCAGCTTGGTTAAGGCCACTTTCACAGGCACGCCCTCGACGTCGAAGTCCTTTATCTCTGCGCCCTCCGGCATCTTGTCTGACATCTTCACGCTCTTCGATCGCGTTATCCTCTTTATCTGGTCCATGTTCCTCTCGATGGCCCTCCCAAAGCTCTCGTTGACTGATATGGTAAGCTTTACCATGTCCTTCCTGGTGAGGCCCATATCCTTCCTTGCCATCTGCACCCTCCTTATCAGCTCCCTTGCGACGAGCTCGTCCCTGAGCTCATCCGTAAGCTGAGAGTCTATATCCACGTATATCGTGCTGTTGCCTACCCTCACGCTGGCGCCGCTGGAATCGCCCGCCTTCTCCACCAACGCGAAGTGCTCGGGCGTTATCTCGAAATTCCCGCTTCCAGTATGCAGTGTGTAGTATCCCTGTTTGTCAATCTGCCTCTCCAGCTCCCCTGCGTCGACCTTGGCGAGATCCTGGGCAACAGTCTGTGCAGCTGCCTTGAAGGAGGGGCCGAGCTTGCCAAATGCGGGCTTCACCTCCTTCTCCGCGCCCTTGCCCTTCTTTGCGCTCAGCGATTTGGCGTTGGTGTACATTCCTATCAGCGGAGCTACCCTGAGCACCTGCTGGACGAGCGAGTCATCAGACACCTCCACCATTATCTTGCTTATCGGTGCCCTGAGCTTGACGTTCTTCTGCTCCCTAAGGTTGAGCACGGCCTTGGATACGGCTTCAAGTACCTTGAAATCGCCCTCCAGGCTGGGGTCTATCACCGCATTTGAGCTCTTGGGCCACCTGTTCATGAATATGCTCTCCTTGCCAGCGCTGAATACATCCGCGTAGATGCTCTCCGACACCATAGGTATGGCAGGAGATGCGAGCAGCAGCACGTTATGCAGCACGTACGATGTTATTACTGATATCCTCTTCAGGCCTGCCTTGCCTGCCTCCTCAGCCCTCTGCTTCGCGAACTTAAGGTAAAACCGGCTGAAGTCCTCGAGCATGAAATCCCTTATCTCGGTGACCGCATCGTCTACAAAGTAGTTATCGAAGTTCCTTGTCGCGGAGTCTATCAGGCTGTTGAGCCTCGACACGATCCACAGCTCCTCCTTCTCCATCTTCGATACCGAGGGCTTCTTGACCTTCCTTATGTCGTTCCCTGATATCGCTGCAAACTCCTTCACCAGCTCCGCTATATTGTAAAGCGTTATTATGTTGCTGTCGGCCTCTATCAGCTCCGGCTTCTTCAGCTTCAGCTCCAGCCATCTGGGATGGCTCGCGTTCCACAATCGGAATCCGTCAGCTGATACCAATTCAAGGAGCTCCGATGTGGACACAGTGTTGCCGAGGTGCCTGTGCATCTCCTGTCCCAGCTCGTCCTTTATCATTCCGCCGATGTTCACCCTCTTGTAGGGGCCCTTCCCGTACACCGCTATGCTGGTCCTCAGCAGTGCCGTGAACCATCCCCTTATCTGGTCCCTGCTCTCCGTTATCCAGTCGGCTGGGAAGAGCTGCCCGAACTCTCCATCTGCCAGGCTCGCTGTGTGGGCTATGCCCGAGTCGTACCAGACGTCGAATATGTCCCTCACTCTGCTCATCGTGCCATGGCACTTCGGGCACTTTACCTTTATGCCGTCGACGAATGGCCTGTGCAGGTCCTTCGGACTCTCCTTAAGCCCTCCCTTCTCGACCAGCTCCTTAATGGAGCCGATGACCTCCATCTCCTTGCAGGAGTCGCAGACCCATATGGGTATGGGCGCGCCCCAGTACCTCTGCCTCGACACGCACCAGTCAGGAGAGCTCTCTATCGCCTCATTGAGCCATAGCTTCCCCTCTTCAGGGTGCCATACGACCTTCGAGTTGGCATTGAGCATCTTCTTCTTTATCTTCTGAATGTTCACGAACCATTGGTCCGTAGATATCGTTATCAGCTTGCTGTGGCACCTCCAGCAGTGCGGATAGCTGTGCGTAACCGAGCCCTCGAACATCAGGCTGCCGTTCTCCCTCATCGCCTTGAGCACTGCCCTGTTCGCATCCTCAGGCACGCTGATTCCGGCGAATGCGCCCGCATCCTCAGTGTACTTTGCATGCATGTCCACAGGGCAGAATACAGGCAGCTTGTTCTGCTTCCCAAGCCTGTAGTCCTCGAGTCCGTGGCCCGTGGCCAGGTGAAGCAGCCCGGTTCCCTCATTCACCGAGACGAAGCTGGCGCTCCCTACTACTTTGTGGTACTTGGCGAGCGCCTTCTGCTTGGGTATCTGCTCAGCCAGCGGGCTCATGTAGAGCGTGCCCACTAGTTCGCTGCCGTAGAACTCCTTCTTTACTACAAGGTTCGCATTGGCGTTCGCTGCGAATTGGTCCATCCTCTCCTTGGCCACAACGTAGTCTCCACCATCCCCTCCTGCGAGGACATAGAGTTGTTCAGGGTTGACCGCTATCGCGACGTTGGCCGGAAGTGTCCACGGCGTCGTCGTCCAAATTACGAGGTAAGCATCGTCTCCCAAATCAACCTTAGCGCCCTTGCTGCTCGCGACCTTGAACTTGACGAAGATGGACGAGTCCGTCTGGTCCTCGTACTCCAGCTCAGGCCCCTGCGCGGAGAGCACGGTTTCGCACCTCTTGCAGTAGGAGAGCGGCTGCAGCTCCTTGTAGAGAAGATGCTTGCTGTGCATCTCCTTGAATATCGCCCATCCCTTCTCTATGTACTCGTTCCTGTAGGGTATGTAAACGGTATCGAAATCAAGGGACGAGCCGAACCTCTTGAAGGCACTGATTGCCCCTTT
>JAGWFU010000030.1 GCA_028867845.1 Microcaldota archaeon
CAGAGAGGTAGACGCCGCCTGCCATCGACAGCGTACCTGCAACAGCTACTATTAGGCCGCTCAACAGGACCAGCGTGGGATTCCTGAGTACTATGCCAAGTCCAGCAGTTGCAGCAAGTATCTCCACCAATCCATCGTTGGCTCCGAGTATTACGTCCCTTATGTTGTTCAGCACAGGGCTGTGCTCTATCACCTTCCTCTTAAGCGACTCCTCCTCTCCCTCCATCGCAACCTCCATGTCGCTCATGGACTTCGCGTGCTTCCTGTCGCCCATCTGTTCAAGTCTTCTGTTGAGCTCGTTGTAGACTATCTGCTCCCTGTATTCGATTATCTTGACCGCAAGCGCAAGGCCGAGCACCCTCCTCAAGAGGTATACCAGCGATGCCTGAAACCCTATGTAAGCCCCAGAGGGCAGGTGCGCACCCTTGCCCAGAAGGCCGCTCCAGCTGTCGGCATGGCCCTGCTCGATATCGGAGAGCCTCTTCAACACCTGCCTCAGGCGGGGTTCGCTCTCGCCCTCCGCGAAGTGCGCGTATACCTTCTTGTGAAGAACCTCAGTGGCGTAGAGGGTCCTGATGTACCCCTCCTCCCTCGGATCCATAAGCATCACTCAAAACCGTTAGCTGATATGGCTGCAAATATTATTATAGCTGAACATCCAAGCATGCTCGGTGAGAGAATGAAGACTTATCTAGGCTCAAGTTCCGCTATATTGATAGACATACTGATCGCCATCGTGATAGGCGCGCTGGTCTGGCTCGGCACCTCCGATCCGGTATCCACCAGCATTGCTTTCATAATCGTATTCCTGATACTGCTTGGCATGTCGGTAAGGGTCATCAGCGAGTGGAACAGGATGCCTGTGCTCAGGCTGGGAAGGTACCAGGGCATGATAGGGCCCGGACTGATAGCCATACTGCCGTTCGTCGAGTCAACGCCGCTCTCTCTTGACCTTAGGGTCATAAGCACGACTTTCAGCGCAGAGCAGACGCTGACAAAGGACAATGTGCCTGTCAACGTGGACGCTATACTGTTCTGGCAGGTCAAGGATCCGGAAAACTCCATACTCAAGGTGCAATCATACACCAACTCGGTGCAGCTCGCGTCGCAGACCGCGCTCAGGGACATAATAGGAAAGAGCCTGCTCTCCGAGATGCTTGCGGGCAGGGACATAATGGGCGACGACATAAAGGCGCTTATACAGCAGAGGATATCAGAGTGGGGCGTGGTCGCAATATCAGTGGAGCTCAGGGACGTGAAGATACCCCAGGACCTCCAGGAGGCGATGTCAAAGGTCGCGACCGCGGAGAGGGAGAAGATGGCTAGGGTAACCCTGGCAGAGAGCGAGTCGCTAGCTGCGGACAAGATGGTAGACGCGGCCAAGAAGTATCAGAGCAACATGTACGCCATGCAGCTAAGGTCGCTCAACATGATGTACGAGATAAGCCTCAACGGCAAGAACATGATGGTGTTCATACCGACTGAGTCGAAGGGATTCAGCATCCCCACACCAATAGGGGTGACCGGCTTGCAGGACATCATGAACCAGAACGCCAAGCTGCTGCAGAAGGCTCAGGCAACGGCAAAGGAGAAGAAAAAGAAGGTAGAAGAGGAGGAAAATGACGACGGGGAACAGTAACCCCGTCCGACCTCCGTTCTCCTCAATGCAAAAAGGAAAGTTTTCTTCGCCCGTTGATGCATAATAATTTATAAGCCTTCAAGACCGTTTATACCCTTGTTATAAAGCTAGCAGCAGTGGTCCAATGGTTAATGCCTACCTTACGATAGCACTTTCGTTCGTGATGGCGTTCTCGATATTCCTGTCCATGCCCATAGTCTTCAGGAAGGGAATGAGCCTGAAGCGGATGCTGCTCTACAACGCCTTTGCAATAGGCATACTCGTCTTCCTGCTGATGGACATATACGGGGATGTGGCATCCATATTCGGCAGCAACATAATCGCCAGCCCCGCGGAGCTCATATTCATAATAGCATTCGCAGGATCGTTCCTGTTCTTCATACTGCCGAAGGGAAGCAGGGATCCGCAGGCAAATCCCAAAAGGACGTCCGTGCTCGCCGCGATGGGCATAGGGTTCCAGAACCTGACAGAGGGTCTGGTGTTCGGATCCGCGGGCGCCGCTGGCCTTATACCTATCTACGTGCTCTCCATAATCGGCTTCTCGCTGCAGAACATAACAGAGGGGTTCCCGATCTCGATGCCGCTGGTGGGACTCAAGCAGAAGATGGACAAGAAGTTCATTACGGGAGTGTTCCTATTAGGGGGAATACCTACTATAATCGGAACCCTCATCGGGCTGATTTTCTTCTCCAATCTATTCATAGTGTTCTTCGATGCCTTGGCCAGCGCTGCCATACTCTATGTGGTGCTCGTGCTGTTCCACATAAACATAAACAGGGCAAAGGCGCCCAAGAAGAAAGAGGCGAACCACGCGATATGGCTAACATATGCAGGCATACTTCTGGGATTCACGGCGGCGTTCATTGTGAACTACATAGTGGTGGCATAGCACCGCTATTGCACTATTCTCCATTAAAAATAAGCGCCTTGGCCGGGATTCGAACCCGGGTTGCCCGCGTGACAGGCGAGCATGCTGGACCACTACATTACCAAGGCAGTGTATTGTAATTGTTTTGCGCTCTTTTAAGCTTTTTGGGATTTCAGGAAGAAGTCCGCGAACTTGTTGAACGCTACGCTGCGCGACGAGATTCTGTTTTTCAGATTGACACTCAACATAGAGAAGGTCTTTTTGTATCCCTTAGGGATGAATATCACGTCGTAGGGCATAGATGCCAAGCCGGATTCAAGCTTCCTGGCTCCCATCATCCTCTTGGATATGGTGCCTGGATTCGCCCCCTCAAATAGCTTGGTGGTCTTCCCATCGGTGTAGCAGAACGAGGTCCTGTACTGTGCGCTTCTGTCTCGCGCCCCATGAAGCAGCCTAAGCACCCCTGCGATACCTACGGTCTTGTAGACATAAGCGGAGTAGATGCCTGGGAACCCGCCAAGGGATCTTATGAACAGGCCGCTGTCGTCCACTATAAGAGGCTTCTTCACATTTCGGTACGCCTCCATAGCGCTCTTCATCGCTATCTCTGCGTTGCTGTCCGACTGTATCTCTACCTTGGGCAGCTTTATGTGGGCTATCTTTATGCCCCTCTCTTTGCCCATCGCTATGATCTCCTTAGCCTTGTGGTCATTGCCGCTAACGAACGCTACGCTCCTCAAAAAAGCACCATGTCCCGCTGGTGTGAGTCGAACACACAACCTATCGATTTCTGACATGGAATAGTCAGCACGACAAACTACAGTCGATCGCTCTGCCATTGAGCTACAGCGGGATAATTAGTATTTAAGCATTAAGATTAATAAGATAATGCGGGCCGGCATTACCGAAGGTGCAGCGAATTGCGCCCAAGCCGGCAAGGTTAGCTGTTGTAGTTGATCCAGATGGCTAAGGCCTCCAAACACAAGACGACCCCCGAGGAGCCCCTGATATCCACCGAGATAATCAGGAAGCACAACATCAGGCCTATCCTTTTCTACCGCTTCAAGAACCTGTACATGGAGGTGACCTCCAACAACAACTTCCTTGATGCCCTGCTCATATTCTTCGCATTCCTTGCGGTGACGACTGCCCTGCCGTTCTACCCGGTCGTAATACTGATAATCCTTCTCTTCGCACTCTTCGCAGCCACGCTCTACCATCCCTTCCTCGGCCTGATAATGTTCATGGTGCTCATATTCCCATCGGTGGTGTACCAGACGCCAGCTCTCGCGTGGGTCTTCCTGCTGATAATAAGCGGTTCGCTCATAATCGGCTACAGGTACTACAGGACTCTGGCCTTCTGCTACATAATGCTCGGCCTGGCGCTGTCGCCGCTGGGATATCTGCTCGCACTGCCAGCTCTCGCGTTCGCTGTGCTGGTCATAGGATACAGGAGAGGCTTGGTGCTTGGCGCGGTATTCGTGCTTGGCACAGTGATGTTCTCCGCGGTGATGGGAGTGCCCAACACCGCTTACATAGTATACAACGGGGTGATGGCGCACAATCTTCTCGCTGGGTCGAACAGCATACTGCAGTACACCACTCCGAACAAGCCCATACTGGGCTTCGGCACCATTACAAAGGGATTCAGCGCCTCCTACGCCATATTCACCAACGGCAGCGTCATAGACAACGTATCAGCTGAGTTCGGCGGGCTCCTTACCGCCCTTGCCGTCAGCCCGCTGGGCTACATACTCCAGCTGTTCGGCACACTCGGGGTCATATTCGGCATAGACTTCTTCGCAGTCAACTCAAGGTCGAAGTACAAGGGCGCAAAGGCCAGCTTGGTGGCAATCGGTTACGTGCTGCTCTACATAGGCGTATCTAAGCTCACGGGTGCGACCCCTGGATACCTGCTCCCATTCGCCAGCTTCCTGGTGGCCCCGATCTGCGTATACGTGGCCGAGATGTACGACGTGAACCCTGTGAAGGCGCTGGAGGTGAGGAAGCAGGACACGAGGCTCAAGTTCGGCGACGCGTTCGAGGACCTGATGGCTGAGGGCAATCCGGAGAGGTTCGACGACATTGGCAATTACGACACTGTGAAGAGGGAGCTCAAGGACGCTGTGATAACCCCGCTGGAGGAGAAGGGAGTGGCGAGGGCGTACAACATCAAGCCCGTCAAGGGCATACTGTTCTTCGGCCCGCCCGGAACCGGAAAGACCATGATAATGAGGGCACTATCGAGGGAGATACACGCCTCGTTCTATCTGGTCAAGGCGCAGACGCTGATATCTGCGTTCCCCGGAGAGACTGAGAGGCTGATGGCGAACATGTTCGAGATCGCGAAGAAGAACTCGCCCGCGGTGCTGTTCATAGACGAGATAGACTCAATAGCAAGGAGCAGGGAGAGCACTGACGTCAGCGAGTCGCACAGGCAGGCGCTCACTCAGCTGCTGACGGAGATGGACGGCTTCAAGAAGTCGGACCACATCATAGTCGTGGGCGCGACCAATGTGCCCAACCTGGTTGATCCTGCGATACTCAGGCCGGGAAGGATGGACAGGCTGATCTACATGCCGCTGCCTGACCTGAACGGCAGGAGGAAGATACTCGACCTGTACCTAAAGAAGCTGCCGATCTCCACTGAGGTGAGCATCAAGGCGCTGGCTGAGAAGACTGAAAGATTCTCGGGCGCAGACATAAAGACGATGGTGGAGAGCGTGGCGCAGACTATAGCGCAGGAGGCCACCGCCAAGGGCAAGGTTCTGGAGATAACCCAGGATGACCTCATGGCTGCGATAAGGCACACCAAGCCATCCACTACGCTGTCGCAGATAGACGAGTACAACAAGTTCAGGATAGACTACGAGAGGAGGATGTTCCAGGAGGGAACCGTGGAGAGCGAGGACAGGATGAGCATGGACGACGTCATCGGCCTCGACGAGGCGAAGAAGGCGATATCCGAGGCCATACAGATACCGCTGATGCATCCCGACCTGATAAAGAGGTACGACATAAAGCCGATAAACGGAATGCTCCTGTTCGGCCCGCCCGGAACCGGAAAGAGCATGCTGATGCGCGCGGTGGGGGAGGAGATGAAGGGGGTCACCATAGTGGAGCTCAGGGGATCGGAGATAGCCAACCAGAGGACTGAGGACGCTGTGGCCACGATAAAGGAGGTGTTCAACAGGGCGAGGGAGAATGTGCCCTCGGTCATATACATAGATGAGGTCGACGGCATAACGCCCAAGAGAGACACGGCGAGCGAGGGCAGCCAGAGGCTCACCAACCAGATACTCGAGGAGATGGACGGCGTGAAGAAGACATCGTCCATAGTGATAATAGCAGCAACCAACAGGCCTAGCGTGCTTGACCCTGCCGTGCTGAGGCCCGGAAGGTTCGACAAGCTGATATTCGTGAAGCCTCCGACTGAGGAGCAGAGGGCGCTGCTGTTCCAGCAGTACCTGAAGAACGCGCCATGCGATAGGAACATAGACTTCAAGAGGCTTGGCGCCTTGGCGAAGGGATTCACCGGCGCGGACATATCGTCTGTGTGCAGGGAGGCGAAGACCGACGCCTTGGAGTCCGCGATAAAGAGCGGTGAGGAGGACAAGGTCACACAGAAGAGGCTCGAGGGTATAATAGCATCGACCAAGCCGTCGGCGCCGGAGAGCGCGCTAAGCGTCTTCCTGGCGTTCTTC
>JAGWFU010000031.1 GCA_028867845.1 Microcaldota archaeon
AGCCGCTTGTAATAAAAAAGAACGAGCTGCGCCGCGAACGCGGCGCCAGGGAGGAGATTATAGCTCTCCTACCCTTCTCTTCTGCTCGCGCTTGAGCCTCTTCCTTCGCTTCTTGAGCCACTTCCAGCGCATCCTTCCCTTCTTCTTCCACTTTCTCGGTATGCTTCCCAATATAACACCTTTTCACGTTCGTCAAAAGCATTAGGTATTTAAGCGCTCCATATTAAATAGCTAATGGTATGCCTGCGCAACGCTGCTGATTTTCATGCACAAGTTCATCCTAGCCTACATAGTCGCCATCATAATAATGATACTGGTGGTCTACGCCGAGACCGGGTTCAACTTCAGCAAGATAGCGCATCCGATAACCCCAGGCTCTACCACCACCATATCTGGCGCATCATCTACCACTACGATATCATCTTCTGGTTCAGGCAACAGCACAGGCACATTAAGCACATGCGACACGCTATACCTTACCACTCCCTACTTGAATGCCAGCCTCTCACAGAAGTGCTTCTCGTCCGGCGGGCTCTACGGCGTCTGGGTGGCGTCGGGCAACAGCGGCAAGGAGGTCGTGAAGATAACGGGCGCTGACAGCAAGACCTACCTACTGCAGGCATCGGCATACAACTGCACTACATACTACGACAACATAACCCTGCCTGCGCAGGCGTACAACGTAACCTTGGAGACCGGACTAGGGGGCGGCACATGCGGCAACGCCCTGGTCAAGCTGAACAGGACCACGGCGCCGCCAGTACAGGTATACAGCGACGTCTACAACGGGCAGTTCTCCACAGGCACCTATCTAGGATGGGCCGAGACCAACCCTGGGTTTGGGACAGCGCCGCTCAACATAACATACGCAGTGAAGCCTTCAGTCAGCTGCTACGTGGGGCAGCCATGGGCGGGCTACAACGGTACCTACTTCGCGACCAACTACAACTGCGGCCTCCAGGCTGGCGCGGGCAACCTTACCTCCAGCCTGTTCTACGTAAGCCCGACAAAGCCGTTCCTCAACTTCAGGATAATCAGCCCGGCCAGCGCCAACCTCTACGTGCTGATACTGGGCGGCAGCAACCAGCCGCTCGTCACGGCGCACTACAACACCTTCAACCACACAGCGTCGGGCAACGCGGCGACCACGTTCAGGAACGCAAGCATACCGCTCTCCGCATTCGTAGGCAAGCCCGTGAAGATAAGGCTCGTGGCCACGAGCTCTAACCAGCAGACCTACATGGCTGCGGGCGACTTCGCGCTCTCCAGCAGGCCCGTGACCACGCCTGGAATACTCTCCAGCCTGGTATTCAACGCAACCTAGTGTATGGATGGAGGGCATAGCCAAGCAGAAGGTCCCGGGCGGCAAGCTCCTTATCATCAAGGTAAGGTACAACGAGAATATAGAAGACATCAAGATACTGGGCGACTTCTTCATCTACCCCGAGAGCGCGGTAATTGACATAGAGGCGGCGATTATGGGGATGGCCTCCCGCTCCTCCGAGGAATCCCTGATTGGCTCGATCGAGGCGGCAGTGGAGAGGGCAGGCGCGGAGATGATAGGCATAACCCCTCTTGCGATAGCGCAGACGCTCAGGGCGGCGATGATGAAATGAGATGGAGGATAATAGAGCTGGAGACGCACGACGCCTACTTCAACATGGCTGCGGACCAGGCGATAGCCGAGTCTGTGGCCGCTGGCGCTGATCCGACTATCAGGTTCTACAAGTGGCATCCCAGCGCGGTGTCCATAGGATGCTTCCAGTCCATGAACGACGAGGTCGACACAGCTAAGTGCAGGGAGGAGGGAATAGACTTTGTGCGCAGAAGAACGGGCGGCGGGGCAGTATTCCACGATGAAAATGGAGAGGTTACATACAGCGTTATAGCCCTAGAGCAGGATATGCCGAAGGGTGTTATCGACAGCTACAGGCTCATCTGCGGATGGATAATCGACTCGCTCTCCACGATCGGCATCACAGCATCGTTCGCTCCAATAAACGACATAGTGGTGAGCGGCAAGAAGATATCGGGCAACGCACAGACTAGGCGGGACGGAGTGCTCCTGCAGCACGGCACGGTGCTCTACGACACCAACCTGACAAGGATGTTCTCGCTGCTCAAGGTGGACAACGCCAAGCTCTCCGACAAGGCCATCCGGAGCGTGGAGGAGAGGGTCACCAAGGCGCTCGACTACTCTAAGATATCGCAGGACGACCTATACAGGGCACTGCTCTCAGGATTCACAAAGGGAAAAGACTCCTATACTGGGAAGATGACGGAAGCTGAGATGAAGAGAGCGGAATCGCTGGCAGATAAGGTCTATAAGTCTGACGACTGGAACTTCTCCAGATGATCAGCTCTTCACCATCGCGCTTATGAAGTGCTCGCCCGCCTTGTAGGAGCTCCTGACGAACGGCCCCGAAGCTGCGTACTTGAATCCCATCTCCAATGCCTTCTTCCTGAAGTACTCGAAACGCTCAGGTCTTACATACTCCTTCAGTTCTGCGTGCCTCTCGCTGGGCCTCAGGTACTGGCCTATAGCTATAAAGTCCACGCCAACCTTCCTGAGGTCCGCCATAGCCTCAAGCACCTGCTCCTCTGTCTCGCCCATCCCGAGCATCAGTGCGGACTTGGTGTACCGCTTCGGGTCTATCGTCTTCACGTTTCCAAGGACCTGCAGCGACTGCCTGTAGGCCGCTCTCCTGTCCCTTATCCTATCGGACATCGGCTCAACGGTCTCTATGTTATGCCCCACTACGTCGGGCTTCGCATCCACCACCCGCCTGAGGCATTCCATGTCGCCCCTGAAATCGGGAATCAGGACCTCTACCATCGTGTCAGGGTTCAGTTTCTTTATCTCCCTGACGCAACTTGCGAAGTGGGCAGAGCCCTGGTCCTCGAGGTCGTCCCTGCACACCGATGTTATCACTATATAAGACAGACCCCACTTCTTCACCACGTTGGCCAGCTTGATCGGCTCGAGCGGGTCCACCGAGCTTCCTTTTGCGCTCTTCGAGACCGCGCAGAACCTGCATCCCCTCGTGCAAAGCTCGCCCAGAACCATGAAGGTCGCGGTGCCGGTGCTCCAGCAATCGGTTATGTTCGGGCAATGAGCCTCTACGCAGACCGTATGCAGGTTGTAGGCGCTTATCGTCTCCTTTATCTCCGCGTACTTTTCCGTGGAGGCGGGCCTTATCGCCAGCCACTCAGGCTTCGTCATCTTTACACCATGTATCCTTGCAAAGGCAAGATATTTATACCAAATATGCGCATAAAATACTGTGATTTCGGTGAAAGCCCAATCCGCGATGGAGTACCTCACCACCTACGGCTGGGCGCTACTCATAGTGGGCATCGTCACCGCAATCCTGTACCTATACTCAACGACCCCGACCACCATCGTCCCGACCACGTGCGTCTTCGTCACCGGCGCATACTGCAACGCCATAGTGGTGGGAGCTAATTCCATAACTCACGCCACTACAGTAGCCCTGTTCCTCACCAACTCGCAGCCATACCCAATCGCAACGCCATACCTCTACGCGCAGCTCAACGGAGCCAATACGACGCAGGCGAAGTGCTCCCCCAACTACGTGGTCCAGGCGGGATCCATGATCTGCGTGCTCAACCTCCCCATCAAGAGCTCGCTGGGCCAGTTCCTCGCAGGCAGGCTCTACCTCAACGTCACCTACTGCGGCATCAACCCCAACTACACCCAATCCAACCTCTGCAGCGGCGCCCCCAGGGAGACCTACGCGGGCAAGTTCACATCCCACATAGAGCCCCTGATAAACACTAACACCACAATAACGCTCACCGCAAGTAACTCCACCCAGGCGGCCAACAACGCCAGGGATCCGCTGGTTGCAACAGTCAAACTCCTGGGCTACCCACTCTCAGGCGCAACTGTCAACTTCACTGCCAACGTCCTGGGATACACCATATCCCCCAACTACACCACTACCAACACCACTGGGAAGGCGCTGAGCTACATATCAGGATCAAAATCAGGCAACGTGCTGGTGACCGCTTCATATGCGGGACTGGAGACAAATACACTAATACAGTTCGTTCCCGCGTACAACGTCAAGTTCGACATCAACTGGCCCTACTGCTCGCAGGCTGGGCAGATAATCACCATAGACGGTATATCATACACCTGCTCCCAGCTATCATCCTCTACGCTCTCATGGGGTTCTGGCACTACGCACTCCTGCGTCATCAACAATCCCGTGACCGTGAACTCCTTGGTGAGGGGCCAGTGCAGCATAACATCCGGTTCGGTGGGATCGGTCTGCACAGCCAACTCCAACACCACGATAACGATAAACTGCACGACGCAGTACCTGCTCACAATGTCAGCCAGTCCATCCAGCGGAGGTTCAGTGTCCCCCACGACCAACTGGTACAACGCCGCCGCAGTCGTCCCCATCAGCCAGTCAGCAAATTCAGGCTTCCAGTTCAACGGATGGACCGGCACGGGAACAGTGTCCTACACAGGGGCATCTTCATCAGCATCGATCACCATGAACTCCCCGATCAGCGAGATATCATCTTACGTCACCAACGTAGTGTTCACGGAATCAGGGCTTCCAGGAGGAACACAGTGGTCGGTAACCCTGAACGGCAACACCATCCAGTCAACAGGAACATCGATAACCTACTACAACCTCGCCCCAGGCTCCTACCCCTGGAGCACAGCATCTACAGTATCCTGCGGGATGGGATGCCAGTACCTTGCATCCGCGACATCAGGGACGGTGTCCACCTCTTCAGGTTCAGCGATACAGCAAGTATCATACACAACCCAGTACTACCTCACGATGACCTCTGGATCCGGCGGCAGCATCTCCCCTGCAAGCGGTTGGTACAATTCGGGCTCACAGACAACAATAACCGCCACGCCTTCATCAGGCTACTACCTGCAAGACTGGAGCGGAACAGGGGCAGGCTCGTACAGCGGCACCACGCCCTCTACATCAGTAACTATTAACGGACCCATAACAGAGGCCGCTGCATTCCAAAATGGCTTCTATCTGACTATCGCATCCAGTTCCGGCGGCACAGCCTCACCTTCAAGTGCCTGGTACGCACCTGGAAGCGCAGTCACTATAACCGCCACGCCATCATCGGGCTATGGATTCACTGGTTGGTCAGGCTCCGGCACAGGCTCCTATTCTGGCGCATCCAGTTCTGCAACTGTGACTTTGAACTCCAATATAACCGAGACCGCAAGCTTCAGCAACGTACCGCAGTCATACAGTTGGACTCAGACAGCCTCACCTGCTGGCTGCCAAAACTTCTACCAATGCGACCAATATGGCTGTTATACTGTCGTAGGATGCACCTCTACCTCTTGCTCCGAAACTTATTACACGCAGCCGAATTGCGCAGGCACGCCGATTAGTGCCACCTCAAAGGCAGGGACGTGCCCCGCAGACCCTAGCTCATCCACTCAGACCTGCGAATGCGATGGTTGCGCCGGCCACGAATGCAGCTACGATACATGCATCAACCCCAACAACATCTACTGCATTAACACTTCCTACCCTATAGATGGCTCTGGTTGCACAAATACCTGAGGTGTCCACATACTGTCAAGAATAAATATGGCCGCGTTGCTGCTGTTGTCTGTAGCCGCCGCGCAGGCCTTTTCGCAGAGCGCCAACACCGTTGGATCGAACAGCCACATAGGGCTCAACGTAACTGGGTCATCCAACTTCTCCCTATCGTTATACATATCGTTCGTGAGAAACAGCAGCAATACCACGGCGCAGCGTCATTACTACCCCATACATCTATCCCATTCGCAATTCACCGCACAAACGACCTTGCACGTGACCTCCTTGGGCACCAACCACTCACAGGTCAGCCTCTACAATCCTGACTTCAGCACGCTTGCACCCCAGGGGATAAATGTGATAATAGTCCCAAATAACGGAACCGCACCATTTTACGCCAACGTATCCTTGGCTATAAACCCCGCGACTCCTTCCGGTCTATACAAAATAACTGTATTTGCGGCTGGAGCCAACAACTCCGCCAATCGCACCGTACTCCATCTAAAGGTGTACAACCCGACCAATACCACCTTCCTTGAATCGCACATGAACCAAACCGAGTCCCAGAATAAAAGTGCCACTT
>JAGWFU010000032.1 GCA_028867845.1 Microcaldota archaeon
GGAAGCCAGCAACATTCTACCATCCAGACTTCGTGAAGATTATCGCTGAGGCTACTAATAGAATCAAACCTGCCCCAAAAGGATGGCTTACCGTTAATGATATTAAAGCTAAGACAGGTAGGGCTTGGTCTGTGATAAAATCACTTATCGAAAAACACCAAGATAAACTGAAGAATTACTCTGGATGGAGTGGAATTTACATGACTAAATCAAATAGGCCAACAACATTCTACCATCCAGACTTTGTGGATTTTATAGCTGATGAAGCTAACAGATTTAAACCTGCTCCGGAAGGATGGATTAGTGGTAGGGGGATCAAGAATAAAGCTGGCAGGGCTCAATCTGTTATAAAGCTATTAATTGAAAGCCACCAAAAGGAGCTGAAAGATCATACCGGGTGGAGTGGAATTTACTTAGACGATACGGGAAAACCAAGAATGTTCTACCACCCAGACTTCGTGGGGATTATTGTAGAAGAAGCTAAAGCTGTAAAATCAGCGCCACAAGGGTGGATGAACCAAAGGGAGATTATAGCTAAAGCCAATAGCTTCCAAGAAAAAATAAGACGACTCATCAGGGAGCACACAAATTTGTTAGATAACAACCCTAGCTGGAGTGCAGTTTACTCAAGCAAAGTAGGGAAACCAATAACGTTCTACCATCCTGACTTTGTGAAGATTATTGAGTCAGAAGCTAAAAAGCGCCAACTTCACCTCAGGAAATAATATTGATTGAAAGGAAGCCCATTAAGGAAGGAACAACCTTCCACCCACCCATTTACCGCATTAACGTCAAGGGACAGATAGCTTTTTATACCTTTTACCGTTAATAATACTGTTAATCAGGCTTTCTTTTCCAAGCTTGCAGTCAGCGGTACATGCGGTTTCAACAAGAAAAGTCGATTTTACATTATCATCCATTACGTTATATCGGTGAAATAGATGGCAGACAAACCACACATGAATCTGATCTGTATCGGACACGTCGACCACGGAAAGTCGACGACAGTAGGCAGGCTTCTCTACGAGGCTGGCGCGATAACCGACAGGGACATCGCCAGGTTCAAGGAGATGACCCAGCAGTACAACAGGCCTACCTTCGAGTTCGCGTTCGTGATGGACCAGCTCAAGGAGGAGCGAGAGCGTGGTATCACAATCGACATAGCCCATAAGGAGTTCTCCACCCAGAAGTACTTCTTCACGATAATCGACGCCCCTGGACACAGGGACTTCGTAAAGAACATGATTACGGGCGCCAGCCAGGCCGACGCCGCAGTCCTCGTAGTGAGCGCTGCAGAGGGAATAAAGCCCCAGACCAGGGAGCACGCCATACTCATCAGCGTTCTCGGCGTTCCCCAGCTGATAGTCGCGATCAACAAGATGGACGCGGTCAACTTCGAGCAGGCCAAGTTCGAGGCGGTCAAGAAGGAGGTCTACGACATGCTCAAGTCCCTTGGCTTCAAGGTCGACAACATACTGTTCGTGCCTTACTCGGCTCTTGAGGGTTCCAATGCAGGAAAGAAGAGCGACAAGCTGCCGTGGTACACCGGTCCGCCGCTCCTTGGCGCGCTCGACACGCTGACTCTGCCGAAGAAGCCAACAGACAAGGCTCTCCGTCTGCCGATCCAGGACGTGTTCAGCATATCCGGATTCGGAACGGTCCCCGTAGGCAGGGTTGAGACCGGAATAGTCAAGGTCGGCGACCCGGTCATAATAATGCCCGCTGGCGTGAAGACAGAGGTGAAGAGCATCGAGATGCACCACCAGCAGATGCAGCAGGCCGAGCCCGGAGACAACATCGGGTTCAACGTCAAGAACGTCGAGAGGAAGGACATAAAGCGTGGAGACGTGATCGGCCCTACGAGCAACCCTCCTACCGTGGCTACTGAGTTCACGGCCCAGATGATAGTGCTGCACCACCAGAACGTGATAGCGAAGGGCTACACACCGGTGTTCCACATACACACCGCTCAGCTGGCGTGCACGATCACCGAGATACTCGAGAAGAAGGACCCGAAGTCGGGCCAAACTCTGGAGAAGAACCCTGAGACGATAAAGACCGGCGACGTTGCCATCGTGAAGATAAAGCCGACGAAGCCGATATGCATCGAGAAGTTCGCCGATTTCCCTCAACTGGGAAGGTTCGCCGTGAGGGACATGGGAGAGACGGTCGGGGCAGGAGTAATACTCGACATAGTCGCAAGGCAGCAGTGATCGGTGCATAGATTGTCAAAAGCCATAATAAAGCTCGTCAGCACCGTAGCGAAGGACGTGGTCTCGATTGCGGACCAGATAAAGTCCATTGCCGCGTCGATCAACGTCAAGTCGGAGGGGCCGATACCCCTGCCGACGAAGACGATCTCCCAGACCACGAGGAAGACACCTTGCGGCGACGGGAGCCACACCTACGAGAAGTGGGAGATGAGGATCCACAAGAGGCTCATCATAATCGACGGCAGCGAGCCCGCCCTCAGGCAGATAATGAGGATAAAGGTTCCCGACACGGTGCACATCGAGATCAGCCTCGCTGGCTAATCTTCCCACGCAGTGATGCGATGAAGAACAAGACCAGAGCCCCGGCGCTGGGCAGGGACCGCGAGGTGCTTAAGGAAAAATCCGCCGAGTCGCTAGACTCCAGGATACAGTCCTATCTCCTTGAGCGTAACCACGGCCTCAACTTCAAGCTCGACGACAAGCTCTTTTTATCGTGGCTCAGGCGTGACCGCGCAATCATACTGAGCAACGACATGACTAATGGCGAAAGCAGGAACATTGACACTCTCCGCGAGCTCAGGGCGATCCACTCCCCCGACTTCGGCAATGCCAGGTCCATCATCATAAGCACGGGCAGCAAGGTGGCGAACAAGAAGTTCTCGGTGGCGGAGATGCTCGGCATGCAGCGCCCCGGCCTGCTTGTCTACATGGAGGCCGAGAAGGCAAAGGCGGTCGAGCTGCTGTCGCACATAATGACCCTCAAGTGGGGCTCGCTCGACAGGATACGCAAGATCTACATCAGCAGGTGGCTCAGCTCCAACGGCTTCTACACAAAGGAAGAGCTCGAGGCGAAGATGCCCTCCCACAAGCAGAGCTCGTTCAGGTTCTCCTAGCGGGCTCAGAACACCTCGTGCTCGCCGTTGATTATCTCCTGCGTCAGGTAGGCGAGGTTCTCCAGCCCGTTGTTGGCCACCTCCTTTATCTTGTTCGCCACTGCGTCGAAATTCTCTCCCTTCCTCATCACGACCTCTACGCAGAGGCTCTTTGGGTCGGCCACGCTCCTCCCTATCTGGGACACTATGTAAACCCTGCAGTCCTCGACCTGCGGGTACAGCTTGGCTATGTCCGTGGCTATCTCCTTCGCCAGTATGTTGTATATCTTACCGACGTGGCTGATTGGGTTCTTTCCCGCCGCCGCCTCCAGGCTCATGTTCCTGAACGGCGTGATTAGGCCGTTGACCCTGTTGCCCCTGCCTACTGATCCGTCGTCTCCAGCCTCGCAGCTCAAGCCTGTCTTGGTGAGGTAGACCTCTCCCTTCTCCACATCGTCTCCTGTGTTGACGAAGACCTCCACCTCCCTCTTGGTTATCGTCTTTGCGAACTCCTTCACGTCCGCTGCTATAGCCTTTTCCTTCTCCACGTAGTCCTTCACGTCCTTGACCTCTTGGGCCACGAACGCTATCGCTATCGTGAGGCTTATCTTGTTGCCCTCCCTCACTGCCATGACCTTCACGTCCTCCCCAACCGCGGGTATCTTCTTCTTGTACTCTCCGCTGTTGAGCATGTGTTCGGTCTCCAATGTCAGCCTCTCTGTCTCTGAGAACGGCGCGAATCCTATTCCGAACGATGTGTCGTTCGCCAACGGGACGTCGCTGCTCCTCTCGTAGACCTGGTTGAGGTCCGCCGAGACGTCGTCTATCTTCGTGTTTATTATGAGCTCGTTGTCCACGTCCAGGTACCTCGTGTGCTCCCTCAGGTACTGCCTCGTGGTCTTTATAGCTATCTCGTCCACTGGAATCTTTATTCCGTTGAACTCCTTCACAGCCCTGCCCGCCACTATTACCTCTATTGGTCTGAGTATCTTTCCGCTTCCGAACGTCGCCTCGGACTTGCCTCCGACTATCAGTCCCTTGTCGACGTTGTGGTGGAGCACCCTCCCTGCCGCCTCAATGTAGGCCTTCGAGAGCTCTATGCTCACCCTGTCGCAGATTCCGTCAATCAGGCTGTCTGGATGCCCAATCCCCTTCCTCTCCACGAACTCTATTGCCTGTTCCTCCACCGGTATCGATTCCTTGTTGACTACGCTTATGTTTGACATACTGATTACCTCCTTGCTTTTTATCAGTAGAAGATTGAACTCAGCTATTTTATTCTGGAGTTGCGCTTTATGTTTATTATCGTTCCCAAAAGGTCGGTCTCGTCGTCTGTAAGCATGGCAGCGAGCTCCTTGGTGAAGTGCTGGTAGTCCTCCTCGCTCACGCTTGTGTAGAGCCTTTGGCTCTCCCTTATCTGCCTGCCGAATGTCGGCCCCTCAACGGACATCGCAAACCTGTCCCCCTTCCTCGCGATCTCCACCGGCGACTTGTCGTTCTGTATTCCCTTTATCCTGCCTATCGTCTCGCCCACCTCGTTGACTAGCTGCCATCCCGCCTTGTCCCTTCCCTCAATGACGTCGATTCCGAATATCGCTGGGTGCGATGCCCTGAACACGGTGTTGGGCACTATCTCTATCACTCCGGGGAAGACAACCCTGTCCTCCAGCTTCTTGCTCAGGCTCTTCTGCCTCTCCTCCACGAACAGCTTGTAGTCGTCGATGAGCTTGTAGATTATGTTGCTCGTTATTATCTTCACCCCGCTCGAATACGCAGCCTCGGCCGCGTCGTCCTCAACCCCCACGTTGAACGCAAGGACTATGGAGCTCGCCGGATCCACCGCATTCATGCCGAACGCGTCAATCACGTCTCTCTTCGTCACCTTGCTTATCCCCTTCCTGCTCATCGGGTACCCCGCGGTTCCCATGAGCTTAGATATCGCCTCTATGCTGCCTATCGAGTCGGCCTTGAGTATCACTCCCTTCCTGTCGGTCTTGAATATCTCGCCTATCTCCGTCCTTATCTCGCTCTCATAGTCCCTGTCCGACGTCTGGACTACCGGGGAACCGGGTATCGCGTCGTCCAATCCTGTGGCGCTTATCTTCACCCCGCTGGCCGCGCTCACCGCGTCGACGTAGAAGTACTTGCTCGCGGACTCTCCTATCTGGTGTAAGGGCTTAGGCTTCAGCAGCGCCTTCACCTTCGCCGTCGCTATCGAGCTGGCCGTGGCGAAGGCTATGGTGTCGTTGACCTTCAGCGTGCCGTCGTACAAGATCACGTCTATCGTTATCCCCAGCCCCTTTACCTCGTTCTTCTCCAGTATGCTCCCCCTTCCCGGCCCCTTTATCTCTATGTTGAGCTTCATCTCCAAGAACTTCTGGGCCAGCCCCGCTGCCACCATCAGCAGCTCGGCCACGCCCTCGCCGCTCTTCGCGCTCATCGGCACTATCGCCAGCTCCGACTGGAAGTTGCTTATCCTGTTGAACACCTCGCTGCTGAACCCCAGCTCGCTCAGCCTCCCCACGAGCTCGTATATCTTGCCCTCCACCTCCGCCTTCACGTAATCCGTCTGCTTGGATAGCGCCTCGATGTAACTCTTCGAGCCGCTGGGTATCCATCCCGTGACTAGGTCTATCTTGTTCGCCGCCACTATGAACGGGGTCTTGTACTCCCTGAGTATCTCCACAGCCTCTATCGTCTGGGGCTCGAACCCCTTTGTCACGTCGACCACAAGTATGGCGATGTCGGCCACGCTGCCTCCCCTCTTCCTCAAATTTGTGAACGCCTCGTGCCCTGGCGTGTCTATGAACAAGAGCCCCGGTATGGTGAGGTTGGTGCCTGTCGCCTT
>JAGWFU010000033.1 GCA_028867845.1 Microcaldota archaeon
AGCCAGCAAGCTGATGCAGGAGCTCAACAAGAAGATGTACGAGGAAGAATTCAGGGACGAGGTGGTCCACCTCTACGAGGAGCAGATGAAGAGGCTCCATGACCAGTTCGTAAGTTCTACCTCCTCTGGAAGAGGGGACGTCAGCCAGCTTAGCGACACGGTGGCGGAGTTCGTAAGGGTTACGAATGCAGAACTCCAGCAGGGCTTCAATGGCAGGGTAGACGAGGCACTTGATTCCCTCGGCCACTACGGTGCACTCATAGGTGGCCCTGAGGGCGCGGCCAGGCCTTTGGGCAAGTTCGCTACAGACACCATACAGGCGGCTAGGAAGGTTGGCGATTTCATAAGGGTGCAGAGCCCCGACCTGAAGAAGCAGGAAAGGGCAGAGGGAAGGGCATGGGAGGGTGCGGGAGCCAATCCTATGACGCACCTAATCAATGCGATGCTAGAAGCAGGGGGCAGCGACCAGGTGGAGATAGTGCAGCGCATATCCAACACCATATTGGGGATGGCCACGCCCGGGATGGCAACGCGCGGGGATACGACACAGTTCCTAGACGCCCTAACTGAAGCTATGGCGAAGATACAGGCCTACGAGACAATAGCGAGCAAGCTATCTAACCTCTCTAAGATGAAGCTGTCCAAGCCGGTGGGCGACACAAACGAGTACAACATAAGGAGGAACGCGGTGATCTCGCTTCTCGATACCCAGCGCGTCAGCGACACCATGATAGAGAGCATGATGAACTATCTGGCGGAGATGGACTGGGCAAAGGAGTACCTGAACACAAATAAACCAGAGGCGGACAAGCTTGCCGACCAGATTAAGCTATTCGAGGAATTCCAGCAGCAGAGGCTGGGCATGGCAAAGGCGTCTAACACATACACGATGGAGCAGTATGTGGCGCTATGGAGCCTGGTCAATGGCATATGGGTAGAGGTGTTCGTGAAGAACGCGGTCGACAAGGAGGTGTTCAAGAACCACATAATAGGCTCAAGGACGATTCTTGCGGCCGAGGCCACCAGCAGGATGCTCACGAACTATTACATAAAGAAGGTCGGCGCAACAGCACTGAAGCTAAGCCCCAAAGAGGCCAAGATGCTGGAGAAGTACAACGACAGGACAAATAGGGTTGTAGACTTCATGGCAGAGGAGTCTGCATGGTATGAGATACTCAAGAAAATCGAGGAAAGGATGGAGGAGATGAGAAAGGAGAAGAGCAAGTCCATGGCAGCACCGATGGGTGCGACCAAGGGTTGACCGGCACCAGATGGACTATGGTGCAGTCACCTCCTTATCAGCTCCCTGGCCTTTTTGGTCAGCGACCTAAGCTCTTCCACCTCTTCCTTGTCTATGTGGCCTCTCTTGCTAGCATCGACTACGTTGTCCTCCACTGCGTCCAGAAGGTGCACCCACTCCTCTGCATCCGACTTAATCAGTTCCAGCACTGCGCTCTCTGTCATCATCAGCCCCATCAGCTTAAGCAACTTCTTTGTGTCCGCGTCCTCCTTGCCTAATCTTTCTATTATGTGGTCCCTAAGTTCCTTTATGTCATCGGTGTCTACCTCTTTGTCCTCTTTCAGCATGGCGTCTATGCCCTTTATCGCCTCGGACAGCGAGTCGTGCAGCATGGTGAGCAGTTTCCCAAGTGAGATGTTCTTTATCTCATCTATCCTCATGAATATCAGATTTAATTGCCACTGACAGCTTATTATGGCTATCCCAAATGCCGTTTATCCGCATCCGTTTGAGCAAATCCGCAACCTATTAAAGGCTTCATTCCGATAAATATCCGTTAAGAGACCGCAGAGGGTAATAGCCCCTGCACCTAGTGATATATTTGGCGGACAAGGCAAACCTGATAAAAAGGATCGTGTTCAGGCTTGTCAGGAAGCGCATCGCAGGCAGCACCAGCGACTCCGTGATAAAGCGCCTGAGGGAGCTCAACGACTCAGGCATACACACCACCGCCACTCTGCTCAACGACCACGTCAACGACCCTGCCAAGGCGAGGTACAACACCAACGCCTACATGCAGTTCATAAAGCAGGTGGCGAGGCTGAGGCTGAACACTGACGTCTCCATCAGGATATCTCAGCTCGGCTACCTTATAGATCCGAAGCTCGCCAGGTCCAACGTCTCCGAGGTGCTCGCAGCAGCGAAGGAGGGCAACATGCGCCTCTGGATGGAGGACGAGGCAGAGATCGGCATGGACGAGCGTATGGCGCTGTACAAGGAGATGAAGAGACAGTACTCCAACGTAGGCATAGAGGTGAGGCCGGAGCACCTGCTCAAGGGGGGAGCTGCTGGCAGCTCGATGGGGGTCAAGGATACGGTCAAGGTAAGGCGATATCCTGCCGTGCTAGACAAGGACGAGGCCAACGGCCAGAGCAGGAAGGAGATGCTCGACTACACCAGTTGCATAAACCGCCTGCTCAAGTCGAAGGCGAAGGTGACCGTGCTCGACGGGGACGCCTCCATCCTTGGCAGGATCGCGAGCGCGAACAAGGGCTACAAAAGGGATTTAATAGTTGAGCTTCCATTAGGCTATAACAACAGGAAGATGCAGAAACTGCTCAAGAGCAAGCTCAACCTGAGCGTCTATGTGCCGTACGGGAAGGACTGGGTGCCTTACATAACCGAGAAGCTCATAGACGGCAAGTCAAGGAAGCTCGCGGTGGCCCTTCTCAACAAGGACAACAAGGACAACGAAGCTGAAGACCATGGCGGATTTGGAGAGGACGAGGAATAAGCAGAAGAGGGTGAGCCTTGTCACGGGCGGCACGAGCAGCCTCGGCATTCACGTGATAAGGAGGCTGCTCAAGCGCGGCGACGAGGTTAGGGCCATAATCAGGCAGCACCCCACCGCTGACGACTCCTGGAAGGTGCTTCCTCCTGGATGCATTCCCTACGTTGCCGACTTCACGTTCAGGAGCGAGAAGGACAAGGAGACGCTTATCGAGGCCTGCAGGGGCGTGACCGAGATATACCACATAGGCGGCGCGATATTCAACTCGAAGCACAAGTACAACCAGCTGGTGAACATCAACGTTATAGGAACGGAGAACCTGCTGAGGGCATACCTGTACGCCAACCCTGAGAACGGCTCGAAGGCGACCTTCATGTACGCAAGCAGCGTCACGGTCTACGGCTACAACAGGAGGAACGAGACGCTTAGCGAGGACGCGGACACCAAGCCCGCAAGCGGCTATGCGGAGAGCAAGATGATGGCCGAGAAGGTGATACAGTCCTTCCAGACCGCGAACCCCCGCCTGCCCTACACGATATTCAGAATAGGCAACCTCTACGGCCCGGGCTACGAGAGCGAGTTCTTCAAGATATTCAGGCTGATACGAGAGAAGAAGATATCCTTCCTGGGCAAGGGCGAGAACCACCTCACCCTAGCGCACGTCGAGGACGTCGCCGACGCGATGCTGCTCGCATCGGAGAACCCGAAGGCGATGAACAAGGTGTACAACGTGACCGACGGCGTGCCCCACACGATGAAGGAGCTGTTCACAAAGGCGGCCAAGTTCATGAACGTGCCAGCGCCAACTAAGGGCGTCAACGCCATACTAGCAAGGATAGGTGCGTCAACCAGGGGGATAAACACAGACGAGTTCGACTTCATGGCCAGCGACAGGATCGTGAGCATAGACCGCGCCAGGAGGGAGCTGGGATACAAGCCCACGAGGAGCATAGACGTCGACGGCAAGCTTATGGTCGACGACTTCATGAAGAAGTTCGGCAACTGATCGAATGAATTACGCTAACCTAATACGATGATACCATGAAGAAGGGAAAAGTTGAGCTTTACATACACGAGATGCTGGAGACCAAGGGCGCGATGCTGTTCAGCCTGATAGACCCGGTCGACTACGCATCCGAGAAGGACGCGGTCAAGACCGCGAAGATGCTCGCCGAGGGAGGCGCAGACGTCCTCCTCTTGGGCGGAAGCACCGAGGCCCAGGGAGAGCTGATGGACAACGTATCGCAGGGGATAAAGGAGGCGGTTGACATACCGTTGATACTCTTCCCCGGCAACATAAGCTCGATTACGAGGCATGCCGATGCTGTCTACTTCATGTCGCTGCTCAACGCCAGGAACCCGTACTGGATAATCCAGGCGCAGATGCTATCCGCGCCTACGATAAGGAAGTTCGGCATAGAGCCGCTTCCGGTAGGATACGTTGTAGTGCACCCCGGTGGAACTGTGGGTTGGGTCGGAGACGCCAACTTCGTACCCAGGGAGAAGCCGAAGATAGCAGCATCTCTCGCAATGGCAGGCGAGTACCTTGGAAACAGGTTCATAATTACAGACACGGGGTCGAACCCCAGGCTGCAGAACGCAGGGCCTGTGCCCAAGGAGATGATAAGGGCGGTCAGGTCTGCGACTACTGTGCCGTACATAGTCGCCGGAGGCATAATGTCCACAAGGGAGCTGAAGGACGCCTACTCCAGCGGGGCTGACATAGTGCAGATAGGCACGGCGTTCGAGAACCCCGACACCTCCTACAAGAACATAAAGAGCTTCGCGGCAGTGGTCAAGGAGGAGGGCGCGAAGAAGATAAAGAGATAAGGCGCGGCCCATGCGCGAACTCTGCCAGCTCGAGATTATTGCCCTGGTTAGGGAGCTCGACGCCGCGACAAGGGGCTTCTTCATCGACAAGTTCTACGAGATGGGCAGGGGCAGGTTCAGGATACGCCTCACAAAGTCAGGCGAGAAGATAAACCTCCAGTGCCTGCTACCCTACGCCATCGGCATAACTGATTACATAGAGGCGAGCGACGAGGCCAGCAACTTCGCAATCGCTGTGAGGAAGAGGATATCCAATTTCGTAGTGCAGAGCGTGGAGCAGCTCAACAACGACAGGATAATACAGATAAAAGCGGGGAAGGGTGACGAGACTGTGAACATCATATTCGAGATGTTCGGGTTCGGCAACATGGTAATAACCGACAAAGAGTCGAAGATACTGCTCGCACACGAGCAGCACGACTTCAAGGACAGGGAGGTGCGCGTGAGGGCGACATACAAGCCGCCGGCCAACGCAACAAAGGCAATCATTGATGAAGGCGAGATCGAGGATTTAATCAAGAGCATGGTGGACAAGAGCGCGGTCGCAGCCGCGAAGTCAATGAACATAGGCGCGCAGTACTCTGAGGAGGCAGTCTCAAGGTCCGGGTTGAGCGGAGGCAGGCTCGATAAGGACTCAGCCTCTTCCCTGTCGATAACAGCTTTCTCTGTGGTTGAGGAATCCCTTAACGGCGGAAAGGCATATGTCTACCTGAAGGAGGGCGTGCCGGTCGACTTCTCTCTGTGCAACCTTGTCAGGTACGCGACGCTCGAGTGCAAGGAGTTCCCATCGCTGCAGTCGGCGCTCTCGTTCTTCTACCTCAATCCAAACTCTGAAGATGAAGGGCCCAGTGCGGAGGCGCAGAAGATACTCAAGAGCATAGAGAAGCAGAGGAGGCTGCTCGACGAGATACAAGACGGTGCAGACGAGAGCAGGAAGACGGCCGATGCCATACTCCACAACATGACAGCAATCAACATACTTATAAATGCTGCAAAGTCGAATAAGCGAGTAACAAAGGAGGAGCTGCAGAGCATGACTTCGGAGTTCAGGGTCATAGAGGTGAACCTGAAGGAGAAGACTATGCGGCTGGAGAAGAAGTGAGCGCATGAGAGTTGTATTCCTCGGGACATCAGGGGCAAGCCCCACAAAGGAGAGGGGGCTGTCAAGCGTGGCTCTGGACTACGAGGGCGACACCTTCCTCTTCGACTGCGGGGAGGGCACACAGAGGCAGATGATGACAAGCTCATTGAGTATATCCAAGGTGCGTGCGGTATTCCTATCGCACATACACGGCGACCACACCCTCGGTGTGGGTGGCCTGGTAAGGACGCTCGGCC
>JAGWFU010000034.1 GCA_028867845.1 Microcaldota archaeon
CGGGCTTCGGCCTTTCTGGAACCTTGTCCACTGCCCTGACGAATGTGTTCTCCTGACCGTCAGGCGATATGAACTTGAGCTGCATGTGCGGATTCGAGAGCGCCGTCCTCCTCAAATACTCTGTAACGCCCCTGTCGCTGTTCTCGTACTTCACGTCCGCGAACTCGCCGTAGACCCTAAGTCCCCTGAACTTCTCGTCCACATCTAGCAGGTTGTTCACTATGGGCTTGTTCTTCACGGTGTCTATCGAGATCTCGCACGAGTAGGCCTTCCCCGCTCCCGTAGATGCCGTTGCCTTGATTGGCTTTCCTGTCGTCATCTGCGAGAACATCGTGCATCCAGCAGCTCCTATGCCCTGCTGGCCCCTCTGCTGCATGTACCTGTTGAACTTCGTGCCCGCAAGCACTGTGGCGAGCGCCTTGCCTATGTAAGTCCTTGGTATGCCGGGCCCGTTGTCAGCCACCATCACAGAGTACTTGTCCTCGCCCAGCTCCTTTATCTCCACCGTTATGTCCGGCAGTATGCCCGCCTCCTCCGCGGCGTCGAGCGAGTTGGTCACGTACTCGTGCACCACTGTGACCAGCGACCTGACCTTGCCCGAGTATCCCAGCATCTGCCTGTTCTTCTTGAAGAACTCCGATATGGAGTGCTCCTTGAAGTCCTTGAATATCTCCTCTGCCTTCTTAACGTCCATGTTGTCCTCCTCTCCGTCAGAACCCAGGCATGTGCGCGCTCTGCTTGTTCTTCCTGTGCGCGGCCTCCATCCTGAGATATGCGAGCTTGTGCGTGCCGCCCTCGATGAGGGTGCTCACCGCGGCCTCCGCCTCAGTTATCTCGTCTATCGTGCCTATGAAGCTTACAGTGTCGCCGTAAACGCTTATCTTTGCACCACTAACCTCTTCAATGTATCGCTTCGTCCTGCCGTTCTCGCCGATCACCCTGGCCTTCACCTGCATCACCCTCTTCCTGCTGCCGAAGAGCTGGCCTATGTCAGTAGTGGTGAAGTAGTAGTCGTTCTCCACGAGCTTGGCTGCCATGTCAACGTCGAACCCCCTGCCGAAGGCAGAGAGCACGCTCTTCGCGGAGAACTCTGCGTAGGGCTCGCCCTCGAGCATCACCGCCCCGTCAGTGTCTATCTCTATCTTGCATCCGCCGCAGAGCTTGGATACCCTCTTGATCAGAGCGGGCTCTTCCCTGAGCTTCTTCACTCTCTCCGCTGGTATCAGTATGCTGTCCATCCCTTCACTGGTCGATAGTTTATATCAAAAACCTATTTTAACCCTTGCTGTGCCTATGCTGTAACCGCTTATACTGTTTGCGCGCCCAAAAGATCCGCTCAGTTCCGCTAACTCATCAAATCAGAAAGCTTTAAATATTTAACCTTTCACAATAACAATCGTGATTCATTCATGATTCTTACATAGCTGTTTCATGAATAAATCAAACGTGTGTTGGATGCGCACAAAAAAAGAACTGGAAAATGAGCTGAGGACAATGAGGGGACAGATAGCAAGCCTGAAGACAAAGAGCACCGTCGCGACGGAAGCCGTGAGGGAGAAGCTCAAGGCGGAGGACACCTCATCCAGCATGCTCGCGCTTTACAAGATAATGTTGGAGAACAACAAGCAGACGCAGATCGCCATCAAGCAGCTGGCCAACAACGTTGAGAGGCTGACCGAGGAGATAGGCTCCGACCTGCCGGAGGACGAGGCCTTCCAGAGGGAGGCCGCCTACCAGGTGGACGGCGCTGAGAGGCAGACGAAGGAGCTGCCGATATCTGGCTTGGATGCAAAGATGATCCAGTTCATACAGCTGAACGGTATGGTCTGCGCTGACGACATAAAGTCACGGATGAATTACAAGGGAAGGAATGCGGCCTCGGCCAGGCTGAACAAGCTCTACAAGCAGGGACTGCTTGAGAGGTATCAGTTGGGCCACAAGGTCTATTACAAATATGATGCTGGCAAGGCGACCAACCTGCTAATTGTCTCACCCCCACAGTAACAGAACTGGGAGGCCGCGTCGAGACCCGCGGCCTCCAACCCCCTAATTCAAGGGACAACGCAGGGCCTGCCAGACCCCCTATATCCTCCCTGCGCTTGCGCTGCAATTTAGCTACTTTTATATACCTTAGCCGTTTATTGTATCTGATTTAATGGAGGGTCCAGCCGACAACAAAGAGCTCAGGGAGCTGATAGCTTCGCTCCCCTACTCCTACAAGGTGTCGGCCCACGCCGCCGCGATAAAGTCGGCGTACGACAAGTTCGAGGGCAAGAGCGTCTCCGTCGCGGGCAGGCTGGTCAGCGTCAGGAAGTCTGGCAAGCTCATGTTCGCAGACCTCAGGGACGGGGGCGAGAAGATACAGATATACTTCGAATACTCTACTGTCGGTGAGCAGGTGTTCGAGAGCGCAAAGAAGCTCAACGCCGGGGACATAATCGGCGTGAAGGGCACCGTGATGAAGACCAACAATGGCGAGATAAGCGTGAAGGCGAGCGAGTACTCCATGCTCGCCAAGGCAATCCGCATGCTGCCCGACAAGTGGCACGGCATACAGGACGTCGAGACAAGGTACAGGAAGAGGCACCTCGACCTGATCATGAACCCGGAGGTCAGGGAGATATTCGTGAAGAGGGCGAGGGTGATAAGGCTCATACAGGGCTTCCTTGACAAGAAGGGATTCACCGAGTTCGAGACCCCGATAATACAGCCGCTCTACGGCGGCGCGGACGCGGAGCCGTTCAGGACGCAGGTCAACACGCTCAACGAGAGCCACTACCTAAGGATATCGGACGAGCTCTACCTCAAGAGGCTGATAATAGGCGGCTTCGACCGCGTGTATGAGATCTGCAGGGACTTCAGGAACGAGGACATCGACTCGACGCACAGCCCCGAGTTCACTATGGTGGAGTGGTACCAGGCATACGCTGACTACAAGGAGATGATGAAGCTCACCGAGAGCATGATAAACGGCATCGCGGTCAAGCTGCTTGGCAAGGAGGAGCTATCCTACCAAGGCAAGGCGATCAGCCTGAAGAGGCCGTTCAAGAGGATAAGCTTCATAGAGTCGATAAACGAGAAGCTGGGCGCAAACGTGCTCAAGATGAGCGACGAGCAGCTCTTCTCTGCCGCGGAGTCAAAGGGAATCAGGTTCGAGAAGGGCAAGAGGAACAGGGCCCATGCATACGGCAAGCTGTTCGACGTGCTTGTTCAGCCAGATCTGGTGCAGCCAACCTTCGTGATAGACTTCCCGAGGGAGACATCGCCGCTGACCAGGCCCAAGAGGGGCAAGCCAAAGCTTGTGGAGAGGTTCGAGCTCTTCGTCTCCGGATTGGAGCTCGCCAACTCCTACTCCGAGCTGAACAACCCGATAATACAGAGGGAGAACTTCGAGGAGGAGATGAAGAAGGCCGAGCAGGGGGACAAGGAGGCTGAGCCGCTTGACCTAGACTTCGTCGAGGCGATGGAGCAGGGCATGCCGCCTACTGGTGGGGTCGGGGTAGGCATCGACAGGCTGGTGATGCTGCTCACCGACAAGGCATCGATAAAGGAGGTAATACTGTTTCCTATGGAGAGGAGGGGCGCTGGCCAGTCTTGACCAGAGTCTTCAGCTTCCTGAAATCCTCTTCTATAATCGGAACATTCTTCTTCAGCCTAACCGCCGCGGCTGGATGTATCGTCGAGAAATAAGTGATCCCATCCTTGTGCGCCACCCTCCCGTGGTTCTGCATTATGTCTTCTACCTGCGCAACGACCCTACCTGACAGCGAGCCCAGAGTCACCACAACTTTCGGTTTTATTATCTCAATCTGGCTCTGCAGGAAACCCTTGCACGCCTCGATCTCTTCGTCGCTAGGCATCCTGTTCTCCGGCGGGAAGAACTGCACCACGCTAGTTATGTAGAGCCTGTTCCTCCTAAGCCCAGCGATCCTGAACATATTGTCAAGCAGCCTTCCGCTGATACCGATGAACGGCCTGCCCTGTAGGTCTTCATTCCTACCAGGCGCCTGCCCCACAATCATAATATCTGCATCAAGAGGTCCGTCTCCCTTGACAAGCTTCCTGCTGAGATCCCATGCCTTCATCTTGTCAGGTAGCGCGGCGTACTCCGCGTTGAGCCTGTCCATCATCTCTATCTTGTTCACGTAATCGTCAGCCTCCTTGATCATGCTCCTTATATCGTCGAAAGGAACCGCCTTCATCGCCTTCTCCAGTTCCATCCATGCCGATGCCTGTATCTCCTTCTTCTGTATCCTCGGCTTGATGGGCGTAGGCAGCCTCGCCAGGAAGAAGACGACGCTCTTGCTCACCTTGACCCTGTTCTTTGTGAAGATGTACTTGGTCTCCCTCCTGAAGTAAGGGACAAGCCTGACTCGCAGCCCGCTCTCCTCCCTGGTCTCCCTTATCGCGGTGGCCTCCATGCTCTCCTTGGCCTCCACGTGCCCCTTCGGGAATCCCCAGTAGCCGCCCCTGCCCCTCGACTTGAGGAGGAGATAGACCCGCTTCCCCTCCTTGTAGGTGTAGACTATCGTGCCCCCGCTGTATTCGAACTTCATGGCACCACCCTATCCTGCGTTGACGCCACCTTATACGCGTTGCAGCTCAGCAGCGTAGCAGATCCTCCTGTGAAAAAGTTATAGATGCTGGATTGGAGCGACTCGACGCTGCTTCCATTAATGCTGTCACAGAATTGAAGGCTCTGGTTCGGCAGGGTTATGAATTCGTAGTTAAGGAACGCGTAGGTCCCTGATATGTTGTATGGCATTGCGTAGTAGCTAACCAGCACCGTCTTGTTCTCCGACAGCAGCTTGGAGCTCCTTACTGTTATGCCGTCCCTCAGAAGCTCAGCCTCGGAGCCGAGATTCGCTGTGTAGTTGCCCAGCAGCCTTCCGGAAGTCGTGCCCAACTGTGCAACCAGCACATAAGTCTGGTTGGCAGTAGAGTTTCCGCCATTGCCAAGAGAGAATACGGTCGCGTTCTGGTCTGCACCCACAAGCGTAACTGTCTTACCGGATGCGCCCAAGCTCGAGAACATCGCAGAATACAGGAGCTGCTGCGGGGGCGCTGTAGAGTTGGTGAGCTGTATCGGCGCCGATACCGACGCCGAGTAATCTACAGAGAGCGCGAAAGAGATTACTCCAATCAAGAGGGCCAATGCCAATCCTGCGTATAACGGAGTCGGCAACTTCATCTTCACTATTTTAGCATTTCTTTTGGGCTGTTTTGCAAGTGTTAAGCCGAACTTACTTGCAATAATTATCATCACTATTATCGAGAGGTAGAAGAGCAGCTGCCCAGCAAACAGGTGTACTGCACCTATTGCACTGCCGAGCCCATAATAGGCCCAGACCAGGGAGAGCACCAGCATCCTGAGCACGTTCAGGATGAGTAGCAACAGTACCCCTGCGGCAACGAATATGTACTTGCGGTTGTTGTCGCCTTCATAAAGGTAGGCGACCGGCGCAAGGAACATCAGCAACGCGACGAAGAACCCCAGAGAGACGCACGTAGTGGATATGGATATGCTGGTCGCGGAGGGCGCTGTTATCACTATGCCGCTCTTCACAAGCCCGAGCCCGAGTGTGCTCAGTGCGGTGTATATCAGGTTTGCATTGAGAAGGGCGAAGCCCTGGTTCAGCGAAAGTATTGGGATGAGCAGAAGTGGCGAAGCGAACAGCGTGTATATTATCGGATACCTGAGCCGCTTGACCCCATCGACTCCGAACACTGCCAGCACTATGGAGGCTAGCAGAACTGGAAACAGCAGCGCGTCTATCCTGTACGAAAGGAACA
>JAGWFU010000035.1 GCA_028867845.1 Microcaldota archaeon
CTGCACGCCAAAACTACCAACTCAGGAGTCAAGTACACAAAACACGGGGAAAATATACGCTCCGCACTTGAGAACCTTAGGGCCATTCTCTCACTACCTGCATATTCTGCTGTAGATGGAATAAAAATAGGCGATATGGCCACCAACGGCGTAGTTTTTGACCTGTCAAAAGTAAGTTCCAGCTCCAAAGCATACTTATACGCCCTTATACTGAATCAAGTTTATGCACTCATCTCCTGTCTTGATTTGGTTGGCGATAGTCAGTTGCGCATACTAATTTGCATAGAGGAGGCGCAGCTTATATTTGGCACTAAGGATAATGCAGCAACGCAAGACATAAAGCAGAGAATACAGGATTTCAGAAAGCAAGGAGTAGGCATTTTGATGCTTACTCATAACGTTACGGATATAGATCCTTCATTAAGAAGACTATGCCAAACAAAACTCTATCTCAAACAGGCTCCGGATGTGGCGCCTATTGCAGCTAAAGATATGGTATTTACTCATTCAGAGGATGAAGATGTCATCTTGAAACTAAAGCTTTTGGTGTCAGGAACCGGTGCCCTAAGCTACGTAACCAAGGTAGGGGAACAAAAATTACCTAATGATACGATATTCATAAGTACGAAGCAGTATGTAGCTCCTAAGTACTCCGCGAATACGAAAGTGGCTGAGTACATGCAGAAGTATGGACTCAAGGTATCCAAGCCCATTAGTTCGAATATATCATTGAAGTGCTACAGCGAAGAAGATACTAAGGCATTTTCCGAAGTAAAAGTCCTCAGAATCATATATCTTAGCGAAACTATATTTGAATGCAGCGCAGAAACCAGATATAGTGCAGCCGAATTGCTTGATGGTAGGGGATACATGTTACAACTTCTGGGGAAGAGGAACAGGATAATCGCACAAACCCAAGTAGTCGCAAAATCTGATATAATAATTGAGCTCTCAAATGGCAAACTATCGCAAAAGCTCCCAATCTGAGTTTCTCTGAAACCACTTTCTTTGTTAGATATATATAGATTTCCAGCAAAAATCGCTGCTATTCACATATCTTTTAGGATACCTGAGTAAATGAAAGTGCACGTTCTACACCAGCCTTTACCCTCCTGGCGCGGAATGTCCTATATCCTCGGAAAAACAAAAGGCTTTTAAAGGTTTTCAGTGGAATTGGTATTGGCGATAGTTATGAACGACATGGTGAGTGAAATACTCGGTCAGTCGAAAGACTCGGAGGAGCCGTTCAGCTCCACACAGATAAAGATTGTGACAGTGGGATTCGGAGGCGCGGGATGCAACATCATAAACCGACTCATGAAGGTAGGTGTAAAGGGCACCGAGTTCGTTGCGGTCAACACTGATGCACAGCACTTCAAGATAATCGACGACCGAATCAAGAAGGTCCTTATAGGAAAGACGCTTACAAGGGGACTCGGAGCTGGAGGAGACCCGAACGCCGGAGCAAAGGCGGCGGAGGTCGACAGGAACCTGCTCGAGAACGTATTCCAGGGAGCCCAGCTCGTATTCCTGTGCGCAGGAATGGGAGGAGGAACTGGAACAGGATCAATCCCGGTGGCCGCGCAGATAGCGAAGGAGCAGGGAGCGATAGTAATCTCGATGGTAACCTACCCGTTCGACCTCGAAAGGGTTAGGAAGGTCAAGGCCGAGGAGGGAATCCAGAAGCTGAGGAAGTCGAGCGACAGCGTGATTATACTGGACAACAACAGACTGGTCAAGCTCGTGCCGAACCTGCCAATGAACGACGCGTTCGCGCTTGCGGACGAGGTTCTCGCAAAGGCAATCGGCGGACTCGTATGGACCATAACCCAGCCGAGCCTGATAAACATAGACTTTGCTGACGTCAGGAGCATCATGGGGAACGGCGGAGTGGGCTTCATAGCGGTGGGCAGCGGAAGGGGCAACGACAAGGTCACAGCGGCCTCAGAATCTGTGCTCAAGAACAAGCTGCTTGACGTGGACTTCGAGGGAGCGAGCGGAGCGTTGATACACATCTCAGGAGGGGCATCGCTGACCATAGGCGACGCGATAAAGGCCGGAGAGATAATAACCGACAGAATGGACGCCAAGTCCAACATAAAGTGGGGAGCCAGGCTGATACCGGGCTTCGACGACCAAATAGAGATCGTCGCCATAGTATGTGGAGTGAAGGGCGCGAGCATTGTCGGCAAGCTCGAGGAGAGGAAGCAGTCACAGTTCAGCGACATAGAAATGGTAGGCTAAAGCCTACCCTTTCTTTTTTTGAATATTTTTATTTTATTCAATCCATTCCGGCCATACAGTTCATTCATCACGTTTACAAGGGTGGTACCATGATAGGAGACATAAACACGGGCGACGAGTTCACCGTAAGGCTGGGTGTGGTTGGAGTTGGCGGACAGGGCACTAACCTTGTCAATAGGCTCTACAACTCCGGGATCAAGAGCGCGCACACCATATCGCTGAACACCGACGCAAAGCACCTCAACATGGTCAACGCCCACAAGAAGATACTCATAGGCAAGGAGCTCACACGTGGCCTCGGTGCCGGCGGATACCCAGAGATGGGCATGAAGGCCGCCGATGTTAGCAGGGACGAGATAAGGAGGGCCATAGAGGGCTATGACATGATATTCGTCGCGGCCGGAATGGGCGGCGGGACTGGAGGAGGCGCAGCACCGATAGTCGCGCAGCTGGCCAGGGAGCAGGGGACCCTTGTAGTAGCATTCGTAACATATCCGTTCTCGCTCGAGAGGAGCAGGAAGCTGAAGGCCGACTGGTCGCTCCAGCAGCTGAGCAAGAACACGGACTGCACTATCATAATAGAGAACGACAGGCTTCTGAGCTACGCGCCCAACCTACAGATAGAGAAGGCGTTCGAGCTCGTTGACAACATAGCGGCAAACGCGGTAAGGGGGATATCCGACACCATAATGCTGCCGAGCCTGATAAACCTGGATTTCGCTGATCTTAGGAACACGCTTAGGGACACTGGCACCGCCGTGATCAACATAGGGTATGGAAGTGGGCCGGACAAGGTCCAGAAGGCGATAAAGTCCACGCTCACGCACCCGCTGCTCAACTTCGAGCAGGAGGGGTCGAAGGGCGCGCTTGTCCACGTATCAGGTAGCGAGTCGCTCACGATCGAGGAGGCCACCACAGTCGGCGCAGGGGTCACATCCGACCTTGACGAGAAGGCTAACGTGATCTTCGGAGCGAGGCTCTCTCCAGAGCTGGGCGACCAGATAAAGGTCATGTCCATAGTCGCTGGAGTCACGCCCAAGCTGGGGCTGGGCGTGAGGATGACCGACGCGGCTTCGGACACGAGCTTCATCCAGGGGATAGAGAACCTATAACCCTAGATGCTTGCGATGGCCGAGCAGAAGTGCATAGTGGCAGGTTGTATAATACTCAGCGGAGCCAAGGTCCTGCTGCTGAAGCACAAGAAGCTGGGCATGTGGCTGCCTCCCGGGGGCCACGTCGACCCCGGCGAGTTTCCCAACGAGGCCGCGGTGAGGGAGGCGAAGGAGGAGACTGGCCTTGATGTCAAGCTAATAAGGAACACGGACATCGATTTCAGCAGCTCCGATGCCGCCGTACTTGAGAGCCCGTTCGCCATAGTCCAGGAGAACGTTAAGTACAAGACTGGCATGCATATACACTTCGACCTTGTCTACCTGGCCACCGTATCTGGGGGCGAACAGGCCATGAACGAGGAGAGCACTGAGATGCGGTGGTTCACAAAGGAGGAGCTGGAGACTATCGAGACGTTCGACAACGTCAGGGCCGTGGTGACCCGCGCGTTGCTCTCATTCGGCGGCAAAAAGCAGAGGGAATAAGCCAACTAATATATACCTTCTCGTGCAATTAAATCTAAAACAAGGTTTCAGTGGTAATGATGGACAGTGACGAGATCGCATTCATGATAATGAAGGAGATAAAGGTCGGGAGGTACATCCTGATCGACGGGATACCCTGCAAGGTCGTTGACATAGAGACCAGCTCCCCGGGAAAGCACGGCTCGGCTAAGATGAGGGTGACCGCAATAGGCGTCTTCGACGGACAGAAGAAGACGCTGCTTAAGCCCGCAGATGCGGACGCCGAAGTACCCGTGATAAAGAAGACAAAGGCCCAAGTTGTCTCTGTGACTGGCAGCACCGTCCAGCTCATGGACTCCGAGACCTTCGAGGTGTTCGAGCTCCCCATCACCGAGGAGTTCGTAGGGAAGCTGAATCCGGGCGTCGAGGTCGAGCTGCTCAACGCCATGAGCAGGAGGGCACTCTCAAGATTGTTAAGTGGTTAATTATGGAACTGAAGATTGTATCGGAAAAGGATAACCCGCTGCTCAAGAGGAAGGAGATATCCTTCTCGATAGAGCACGAGGCAAGCACGCTTTCAAAGGCAGAGGTACTCAAGGAGGTAAGCAAGAAGCTGAACCTGAACCCTGAGTTCACCATAGTGATAACTGTGGCACAGCGCTTCGGCTCAAAGAGCAGCGCAGGCGTTGCGCACTCTTATGCCTCAAAGGAGGACCTGATGAAGCAGGAGAAGAGGTACGTCCTGAAGAGGGCGGGAATGGCCACCGAGGAGAAAAAGGAGGCGCCGAAGAAGGAGGCTGCTCCGGAGAAAGAGGAGAAGCCTGCCAAGAAGGAGGAAAAGGCGGAAGAGGCAAAGAAGGAGTGATGATTTATGGCCGACAACAAAGAGGTAAAGAAGGAGCCGAAGAAGGAGGCTAAGAAGCAGATAAAGGCGTACAAGCCGGGCAAGCTCTGCCCTAAGTGCAGCTCCCACATGGCCGAGCACTCAGACAGGCTCACCTGCGGGAAGTGCGGATACACTGAGTTCAAGGCCCAGAACAAGCCGGGCTAGGTAAGCTGGTGGCGGCGAGAAGGGCCAGAAGGGCCCCGAGCGGGATAACGAGGTTCGCGTCCTACATAATATCCCTGCTGCTCGTGGCGGCATCATTGGCCATCTGCGTCCTTTACATATACAAGATTGTGCCGTTCAGCTTTGCCGAGGCAAACCTTTCGATAACCCTGTCGCTTTTCTTCCCGTCCATAGTCTTCTCCTACCTGCTCTACAGGAAGAAAAGCCTACCTGAGATAATCGGCCAGATAGGGCTGTCAAGGAAAGGCTTCACGTTCAGGAACCTGGCGATAGGGGTCTCTATGTTCCTCGCCATACTTGTCATGGGCCTGGCCTTCGGCCTCTTCTCCCAGGCGACTGGAATACCGCTGCCCACCAACGTTGCGCTGGTGCTCTCCGGCATGCCCATCTACTTCCTGATCTTTGCCTCCCTTGTTGCGCCATTCAACGAGGAGATACTGTTCAGGGGCTTCCTAGTCAACAGGATAGGCATACTGCTGAGCGCGCTGGTGTTCGCATTCCTGCATTCGGGATACGCATCCGTATCGGAGCTGGTTGCAGCTCTGGTCTTCGGCCTCCTCGCCGGATATGTATTCAAGAGAACCAACTCGATATATCCCTGCATACTGGCGCATATACTGGTAAACGTAATGGCGGTAATCGCGATATCGTGAGCATATGGCGCTTAAGATCAACATTGCCTTCGTGGGTGCGGAGTACCAGATAAACGTCGGCTACTTCGCCAGGGTGCTCAAGAACTTCGGCATAAGGAAGATGTACCTTGTCGCGCCCAAGTGCAAGCCTGGCGGCAAGGAGGCGATCAAGTACTCCAAGCACGCGAG